>NZ_JAIWJZ010000070.1:0-23611 GCF_020216105.1 Enterobacter sp. K16B | reverse complement strand
CCGGCGGTGGACCGCCGGGTCGATATTATTAGTCCTGCGCCTGCGGGGCGATCTTGCGTAGCTGCTGCATCAGGGCGATTTCACGGCGCGAGAACGGAATGCCGTTCTCCTCAAACACGTCGTGGAACCAGAGGCGGCAGTAGTCCGTGGACTCCTTCATCACCACCGGCCACGGCAGCCACGTCTGGGTTTTGCCGCGCACCAGACCCCACTGGTACGGTGCGACCTTCGCCGCGTACATCAGCGGAAGCTGCTCTTCCATCGTGCTGCCCACGTGGCGCGCCAGCCATTCGGTGCAGAACAGCGGACGACCGAGCTGTTGCAACTGCTGGATAATCGCCGTCATGCGCCCGGTGTGGGTGTAGGCGTGGAAGCTCACCACGTCCGAGAGCGCCAGCGCGGTCTGGTCCAGCGGATGCTGGAAGAACGTCTCGCCCTCCTCTTCAGGCGGCAGACGCCACGCGCAGACGGTGAGCGGCTGGGTCGGATCTTCTTCACGCACCCACAGGAACGCCAGCTTCATAAGCTTATGGGCGCAGGTCTCCAGCTTCGCGTCGTACTGCACCTCCTGCGTGCCGGTCGCGAAAATACCGCGGTTGCCCGGCTCGTTGTAGAGATCCCACAGCAGCACGCGCCTGTCGTCGCGGAACTGGCGGACAACGTCGCGGATATAGCGCTCAATCTGCGGCCAGCAGTCGGGATCACACACCTTGTCGCGCCCCGGGCTCGCCGCCGCCTGGCTGTTGTGCTTGCCCGGCACGGGCGGCTTTTGCGGGCCGAGGTACGGCTCGTCGCCGGAGAAGCCGCAGTCGTCCATCAGGGTCAGCATGGTGCTGAAGCCGTGGCCGTCGGCAATCGTCAAAAAGCGGTCGATGCGCGCCATCAGCCCGTCGCGGTCGTGCTCCCAGACGATAAACGGCAGGTTGATGCGCAGGGTGTTGTAGCCTGCGTCCGCCGCCCAGCCGAGCTCGCGATCAATGGTTGCGGCATCGAAGGTCTCTGCCTGCCAGATATCGGTCCAGTTCACCGCCGTCGATGGCAGATAGTTAAACCCGCACAGCCAGCCTTTTTGCTGATACCACGCCTGTGCCTGCTCCCTGCTCCACTGCTCTTTCATTACGCGTCCTCTTACTGATAATATTTAGCTAATAAATATTAGCTGCAGGATGAATGCGCAAATCACGGCGATAAGAAAAGCGACGCCCCTCACAAAGTTCACGCTTCGATGAATGAGAAACGTGATCGACGGCGCTAAAGCGTGCGGTTAGGGTATGATGCGAATTCGCGAAAGGGAGAGGACGGATGAAGCGAAAAACGAAAGTGACGATGAACGATATTGCGCGGGCGGCAGGGGTGTCGCAGGCGACGGTATCGCTGGTGCTTAACCAGTCCCGCAACATCAAGCTCAGCGACGACACCCGCCAGCGGGTCATCGGCGTCGCTACCGAGCTCGGCTACGACCGCCTCCCCGCCGTACACGCCCCGCGCAACCAGGAAGAGATCGCCCTGCTGGTCAGCTCCATGCAGAGCTTCGACCCGTTTATCGACGCCATCAGCCAGGCGCGGGAAGCGGCGTGGCGCAACGAGACGTTACTCACCGTTTACGACTACGGTGACGACATCGAGCTGGCGCTGAACATCATCCGTCAGCTGGAGAAGCGCAACTGCATCGGGATTGTCCTCGCCTCACCGGTCACCACGCTGGTGGACATGACGGCGTTTCAGGACTGCACTCGCATCCCGCTGGTGCTGCTCAACCAGCGCGATCCCGGCTCGCCGCTGCTGCCGTCGTTTATCCCGGACGACTACGCCAACGCCTTCCAGGTGACTAAACACCTCATCGCCTGCGGGGCGACACGCATCGCCCACATCACCGGGGAGAGCTGGATGGAAGCCTCGCGCCAGCGTCTGGCGGGCTACCAGGCGGCGCTGCAGCAGGCCGGACTCGCGTGCGACGACGACCTGGTGCGCCAGACCAACTGGCAGTTCAGCGAGTCCTTTACCGCGACAGCGTCACTGCTGGAACTGGCAGAGCGCCCGGATGCTATCTTCTGCGCCAGCGACTGGCTGGCGATTGGCTGCTATCAGGCGCTGGCGGTGAACGGCGTGCGCATCCCGCAGGACATGCTGCTGGCGGGCTACGACGACCAGAAGATTTCCGAGCAGCTCACCCCGCCGCTGACCAGTATCCAGCTGCCCTACAGCGAGCTGGGACGGCTGGCGGTGGAGTACCTGTGCAATCAGGAAGATGCCGCCACGCACGTGACGCTGGCGGGCAGGCTGAAGGTACGCGCCTCAAGCCTCGTCTGAGGTAAACACCATGCCCGCGTAGGGCTTCTCGCGGCACGCCGCCAGCCGCGCGGCGAGGCTGCCCACATGCAGCTCCAGCTTGTGCCCGTCCGGGTCGAGAAAATAGAACGACGCCCCCTCGCTTTTGTTCTGCTTCCAGACGGTGACGCCCGCCTGCTCCAGCCTGTGCGAGAACGGTTCAAAATCCTCTTCCGCCACGGTAAACGCGTAGTGGGTGTAGTCGCTCTCCTGCAGCGGCACGCACTGGCGCGCCTCGTCGTACGACAGGCAGACCCACAGATCGCCGCAGGTGAGATAGGCCCCGGTATTCCAGCGGGCGTGCAGCGTAAGCCCCAGCAGCTCGTGCCAGAAGGTGACGCTTTTTTGCAGGTCGCTGACCGCGAGAGTCAGGTGGTTGAGTGATTGCAGCATAACGTGCCCTTTTGTTTTTCGCGCCGGACGTGGTACGGTAAAGAGATGAACATAAACCACGCCGTACTCACCGTAAACCGCTGGTGGCTGCCTTCTTAAAGGCGGCACGGAGTAGTTTTCCCCATTTTCAGATAGCCGCCGAAAGGCGGCTTTCTCACATCTAAGACCCCTTTCGGCAACTGCACATTAAGGAGTCTTTATGAACAAGCAAACCATCCTCACCGGCGACCGCCCAACCGGCCCGCTGCACCTCGGCCACTACGTCGGATCGCTGCGCCAGCGCGTGGCGCTCCAGCAGACGCACAGTCAGTTTGTGCTGATTGCCGACCTTCAGGGGCTGACCGACAACGGCAGCAACCCGCAGAAGATCCGCGACAACATCCCCGAAGTGCTGGCCGACTACCTCGCCGCTGGCATCGACCCGAACCTGACCACGATCTGCCTACAGTCCGCCCTGCCCGCCCTCGCCGAGCTGACGATGCTGTATATGAACATCGTCACCGTCGCCCGCGTGGAGCGTAACCCGACGGTGAAAAACGAGATTGCGCAGAAGGGCTTTGCCCGCTCGCTGCCGGTCGGGTTTATGGCCTACCCCATCAGCCAGGCGGCGGACATCACCGCGTTTAAGGCCGAGTGCGTGCCCGTCGGCGACGACCAGCTGCCCATGATTGAGCAGACCAACGAGATTGTGCACAAGATGAACAGCCTGCTGCCCGCCCCGGTGCTACGCCACTGCAGGGCAATGCTGAGCGATACCAGCCGCCTGCCCGGCATCGACGGCAGCGCCAAGATGTCGAAATCGCTCGGCAACACGCTGCACCTGTCTGCCAGCGAAGAGACCATTCACCGTGCGGTGAGCGCCATGTACACCGACCCGAACCACCTGAAGGTGAGCGACCCGGGGCGGATTGAGGGGAACGTGGTGTTTACCTACCTCGACGCGTTTCATCCGGACAAGAAGAAAGTGGCGGCGATGAAGGCGCACTATCAGGCGGGCGGGCTGGGCGACCGGGCGTGCAAGAACGAGCTGGAGGGGTGCCTGCAGGAGCTGATTGCGCCGATGCGGGAGCGGAGGGCGATGTATATGCGTGACAGGGGCGAGCTGATGGCGATTCTGAAGCGCGGGACGGAACGGGCGCAGGGGGTGACGCAGGAGACGTTGCGGGAGGTGAAGATGGGGTTAGGGGTGCCGGTGTTTAGTTAAAGTAGGTTTAGCGGTGGATTGCGTGGAATTAGCATGAAGCCGCTAACTTGATTATTGCGGAAATAAGCGAGGAGCAAAAATTCTTAAATGCATTATTAGTCATCGTCGTTTGTCATTCTGTTAAGAGCGCTATATTCATAGACTCTTTATTTTTCAACCGTCTCGGCAAATGCTATGAGCAAGTTTATCATTTACATGTTAAATATATTATTTTGTGGTTATGTACTGGCTACATGCCTCATTTGTTTGATAAGTTTTGATAACTGTGAGGATCGCACAATCGCAATAATGCTCATATTGGGTAGTGCATAGATTATAGCGACATTACTTAATCGGGTACTGCCTCATAAGTTACCTATTTTAGGGGGGATAGCTCAACGAGTAGAAAGTCCGCTATTAGTGATTGGCGCAATTGTGTGTCTGAATGTGTTTGAACCCTGGCCAATCAAGATTATTGGGATGTTTGCGTGGGTTATTTTTATGATGTTTAGGCCATCATTTACGAAAAGAGATTAGTAATGATAATCCCTGCCCGCGCATACGAAACGCTGGCGGGCAAGTTCAATATAACGTTAAGCAGCAGAGCCAGAGGTTGGACGTTCATTCCACGCATCATGCGCTAACAAGTTACCGTCCTTATACAAATGTGTAATCTTCTCATAATTAAACGCCACCTCTTCCATATGCCCCGTCCCCGGACAGCCTCGGGTGTCGTACATTACTGGACTTACAGAAATGACCTTAACGTTATCGAGCGTGATTCGGTAATACTCCTCCTCTTGCCCGGAATAGTTAATATGGTAAAACCTGAATTCTACCGTTTTAAGGGTCTGACCTGTTGCTGCCGCTTTGAACAGATAGGGCGAAGAGCTGTCCAGTTCCTTGGTAAACTGAAACGGCGAGTGTTGGCGAGTGCCGGTGACCTTTCCCGTTGCCGAATCGGTTGGCAGGCTGAGGTTATGTTGTAATCCTCTTAGCTCAATGCTTCCTTCCCTGTTTGCAACGTCACAGGAACCACAAATCATTGTGCCACCGTCATTAGTTAAAAAAAGATGTACAGGTACGGCCATTGTATTGCTCCTTGCATTTTAGTCGTATAACCATTTGCCCGCTTTTGCGGATTCGATAAGCATTCCAATGGTGAAATCGGGAACCATCACCACTGGGTATTTTTTGAATGGATTCCATGAAAAAGGCTCATCAGGGTAGTAGGTATTTATGTTAAAATTCCCTCTATCAACATTAAATTCTTTAAAAAACTCCTCCATTAAATCTTCTGCTTCAGTGACATCAAGTTGCATGTCAGTATCCAAATCAGTTTTTGCATTCAGTAATTTCTGCTTCGCTTCGTTATTCATCAGATAAACGCCGTTATAGCGTCTGGCTAAGGCGTAGATGCGCTGCTCAATATCCTCTACCATAGTTTGTCACTGCCCCGCGCGATTCGATTATAATCACGTATTGCAGCATAGGTGATTAATGATACGTCAGCGACTAATATCACCATGCCAACTAATGGAATCGTTCTTCCGATAAAGGTACTGATTTGTGAAACCATCCTACAGCGTACAGTCCATGGCGTATAGCCGCCAATCCATGTCGGGAGCTTGATGCCATACGGGAACTTAGCTTGTTTGAAATTGCGCCTCATGGCTTTCGAGGCTCGGGACGTTCCTTCCTTCGTTCCCGCGGTTTTCTTTCTGGTCTTCTGATTATTAGCACCGCTGTATAGCGCAGTAATTCCAGCGACATCGTCAATGCCAAAATGATCGGCAATTGATTCGCAGTAAATAATAAAGAAAAGGCCGCCAGCTGTGAGGTTTGTTCTGCCAGCATAAAAATACGTTCCATTTAGTTCTTCAGTTGTGTCCATTCTTCCTCCGAGGATTGCTCCAGGAAGAGATAATAAAAGCTGATAAAAATATATTTTGAGAGTCATATCTTATTTTAAAAAAACATAAAACATTCATCTGAACACAACTATTCGTAGCTATTATTCATATTTATTATAACATACACAAAAAAAGGACTGTGGTGCCGGGTGCCTCCCGGTGAGCAAAGCCCGCATAATGACGTTAACCCATAAATTATGCCCCACCGCACAGGGGGATTCACCACAATAAAAAGTATATGAAAAAGGGAACGATAAAAAAGAGGTTCAAAGAGTCGATAACGCATCGGTTATTGAACTACTTTGCCAAATAAGCGCCAGCAGCTCCCGTTTATCATTTCAGCCTACCTTTATTATCCCCGCAAATACCGCAATCAATGCAATCTTATTAAACCATCAATCAGTTGATGTATTTTGGTTTTATGCCAGGCTTTTTGAGCGAATAATAATCCCTGACTCTGGGGCTATTTCCCTTTCAGCGTGATGATGAAAAAGGACAAGATATGAACACCCTACACGCATTCCCCTGGCAGCAGGTTGTCAGCGCTCAGGGCTACACCGCGGAATCGAAGGACCGTGTGTCCCACTTTAGCGACACGCTGTTCTGTATCGATGGCAGCGGCACCATTGTCGATATTATACAGGGTGACGATAGCGCGTTCAGACCCGTGCGGGATGCGGCCCGCAAGGCAGGTAAGCTTACCGAGCTCTCTTCAGATCAGTATCTGCTGCCGGGGCTGATCGATCTCCATGTACACGCCCCTCAGTGGCCGCAGATGGGCAAGGCTCTGGATAAGCCACTGGAAGAGTGGCTGAATGACTATACGTTCCCGCTGGAGGCAAAGTTCGCCGACATCGCCTTTGCCCGCCGCCACTACACGGAACTGGTCAATGCGCTGCTGGCGAACGGCACCACCACCGCCGTCTACTTCGCTACCCTGCACACGGAAAGCAGCGTGGAGCTGGCCCGCATCTGTCTGGAGCAGGGTCAACGGGCACTGGTTGGCCGGGTGGCGATGGACGATCCCTCCCAGTGCCCTGACTACTACCGGGACGAAAGCGCGGCGACGGCTCTCGCCGAAACCCGCGAGTTTATTCGTGCCGTTGCATCGCTTCCCGGCAACACGGCAAAACGCGTGCTCCCGGTCATCACTCCACGGTTTATTCCGTCCTGTACGGATGCTCTGCTGGAAGGTCTTGGAGAGATTGCCACGGAGACGGGCTGCCACGTGCAGACCCACTGTTCGGAAAGCGACTGGGAACACGCTTACGTTAAACAGCGTTTAGGTAAAACGGATACCACGGCGCTGCGGGACTTCGGCCTGCTGACCAGAAAGACTGTACTCGCACATTCAAACCATATCGAAGATGATGATGCTGACCTTATTAAGGAAACCGGGGCGGGCGTCGCGCACTGCCCTCTGTCCAACTTCTACTTTGCCAATGCGGTCTTCCCCCTGCGCGTTATGCTGGACCGCGGGCTTAACGTCGGCTTAGGCACCGATATTGCGGGCGGCCACAGCCCTTCGGTATTTGATGCCTGCCGCCATGCCATGACCGCCAGTAAAGCCCTGAATGACGGCGTCGATGCCCGTATCGCCGCGGAACAGCGCGGCAGACCTGGCTCGGCAGTCAGCTTCCAGGAAGCGTTCTGGCTGGCGACCGGGGGTGCGGGAGAGGTGCTTGACCTGCGCGTGGGCAAACTGGCGGTCGGCTACCAGTTCGATGCCATTGTGATCGATACCCGAGCCGCCGGCAGCGACATTTATATCGATACAGGTGAGGACACACCGGAAGACCGGTTGCAGAAAATTATCTATAACGCCAGACGCAATAATATCAGCCGCGTCTGGGTAGACGGCAGAGCCGTCAATATCCAATAGTCCGTCCACATAATAACCCCGCCCCTGAGAAAACACCTGTATTTTCTCAGGGGAATTACACCAGCTTTAATAATTACTCATTTATGACAGAACCGTTTTTTGCCAACGCGAATTAACTCAGATTTATCTTAAAAGGATAATACACAAACCCAGGCCTGAACGGTTTTTAGCAAAATAACGTCCATCAATCCGTGATTTTTATATTTGCCGTCCCCGATAACCAACTCTACTCTGTCTACGTCACACGGTTGCATGCCGTTGATATCAGATGCCTATGATGACGCAGGAAATTATTAAGCCCTGCTGAAATACAATACACTGACATCCGAAGGGAGATAGAACATGTCTACAAAAAGCGCATGGTCTGGCGCAATTGATTCAACAAAAGAACAAGGTATCAATACCGGTCTGAAGGTCAACCAAGGCGATAAGATCACCATTATCGCTACGGGCCTGATCAAATATGGCAAGGAAGATCACGCATGGGCTTACCCGGGCGGTAATATTGGTAAGAACGGGCAAAAAAAGGATATTGCCATCCTCAAGGCGCGTTTTAGCGATTCCGGCAAAAGCTACGATATCGGTACCGGCGTATATCAACTGGCCGCACCGGAAAGCGGTGAACTGAGATTATTCATTAGCGACTCGTCCCACAGCGATAATACCGGTTCATTCCATGCGGATGTTTATCTGGGGAGTGATGAAGAACACGCGACACAATACCCCGTTCAGTGGAAAGGCCACATTCCTGCAACCAGCAGTGAATGGGTGAAGACCGGGATCACCGTTCGCCAGGGCGACAGCATTCTGCTGGTTGCCGCGGGTCAGGCCCAGTATGACAGCCGCGGGCGCACCTTCGGACCGGATGGCGACAGCCAGCATCCTTCCGCTAAGGCGCCTGACCCGTCGTTTGTTCTGCCGGGCGCCATTGCAGGCGCACTGTTGATTAAAATTGGCGATCAAATCTATTCCGTCGGTTCCGGCGGCAAGCCGTTGAAAGCCCAGACGGAGGGTGAAATCGCCTTTATTTTTAACGATACCAACAAGGCATCGGAATACGCCAATAACACGGGCGGTTATGACGTGAATTTGATCGTGACGCGTTAAAGTGATGCAGGGTGGAAATCATTTTCACCCTGCTGTCTATGTTCAGGCATTGCGTTTAATGCTCGGTATATCGCCGGTATCATTCAACGCCCCCGGAAACGTTTTTAACCACTGCGCGACTTTTTGCTTATTTATATTCACCACACTCATCCCTTCCAGGCATCCCCATAATTCTCTTGTATGCTGTGGCGTAATCACAATGCAGTCTTTCATGGCGCGGATTTTTACCGGCATGCCGTTGATAAAGCCTGCACGGGCTAACCAGTCGCCGCCCAGGAGAAGATATTTCATGTCTATGCGCGCATACAGTTCGCAGCAGGCGGCGCTGTCTTGCGGCGTTTCCGCGCGAGGATGAATGGGTGCCGCGTTGGGCGGGTTACCGTGCAGACGGCGGGCGCTGTTTTTGCGTACCAGCTCTCGGTTTTCAATCATGCCGGTGAAAGCGTCTGATTCTGTTTTGCAAACGGTAAACTCTGGCTTAAAATTCGTCGCAGCCATTTTCAACTCCTTGATAGTTGGTTGTGGTTAGCGGTATGGGGGTGTTGCAGCACCTTCATATCGCGAATTCTTCTTTAAATATTCCTTTGCCGTTCGGCGTAATTTCTGGTGCTCATTATACAGGGCTGAATATAAATACAGCGGTTTTGGGTGGAGTAAATTTGGAATTTGCGAGGGGGATTCAGGAAAAGGGTTGGGTCAGAGAAATTACGCAGCGAGGACTATCAGAATATAAAGTGAGCGCCCGCATGAACCTCAGAGCAACCATTCGCCGATCTGCGGGCTGGCAATGAGTCGTTTTATTATCAAGTTTGGTGACCGACTGAGCGATCACCTTTAATACGATGGCAGTTACACAGATTTACAGACAGGCTCCTTTGAGAGGATAAGCGTTAATTAAGAGGAGGCACTCAATGCCTCCTTTCTATTTGTTACGCTCTTACGTTCCAATCGTCCGTATACTGGACATTACCATCAACATAACGCCAGGTGATTTTGTCATACATCAGGGAAACAGATTCCATGTGGTTGATCTGCGAGTTTCCTGCCATTTTAGCGTTTGGCATCCCTGGGTTAATGCCCGTCACTTTCACACCCTCAATGGTCATGACGAAGTAGCACTCTTCTTGTCCTGCATGGTTAATGCGATACCAGCGAATCTCCGCACTTTTCAACGTTTGACCGGTGGCCACGGCTTTGTATAGATACGGGCTGGAGCTATCAAACTCCTTTTCAATCATCATCGGAGAATGTGAACGCTTGCCAGTAATCTTCCCGTTGGCACTGTCTACTGGAATGTTCAGACCATGACTAAAGCCAACAATCTCTATACTCCCCTCACGATCCTGAACGTCTACAGCTCCTTTAATGTCTGCGCCGCCATCGTCCTTAAGCCACATGTAAGCCGGAATAGGTATTTTACAAACTCCTTTTTGTTGTGATTTTCTTCGTGATGAACCAGTAGCAAACAATCGTTAAGAGCAACTGAAAGCCCACAATCGCCGCTATTGTGAAATTTGAATACGTTTGATCTGGGAATAAAGACTGATAAGGCAGCAAGCGAAATAACGCCCAAAACAGGAAGGTAAACCCGAAGATTTTAGCTAACCGTCGCAATGTGGAACTGAACCACTCTCTGGGGATGCCAGCTGGACTAACTTTTTGTGTCGCGCCACTGTACGCCGCGGTAATGGCGCTCATGACAGGTACGCTGATTAATGTATTGATTAAGATGCTAAAATAGCCGTCTAACGATTCCCAAACTTCTAAATCAGGTTCACCCAAAATGAAGCGGGTAAACTTGTCGGCGCTTTGGAAATCGAAAAGCCCCGTAATAGAATTAACTAATCCATCATAAGGAACCATTTCAGCAACGATCAGCGCAACAACAGCGAACAGCACTATCTTGATGAATAAACTAAGGGCATGTTTTGCCATTGGAGATCACCTCAATCGTGCCGTATGCCTGTAGCTTCCTCATGCAAGGAACATCTATTCTCTGGCTTCTCAACAGAGCATTACGCAACATGGCAAAATCAGAATCATGTGGGAGAGTGATACAACCTTCTGATAGTACGCCTGGATGCAAACGGAAATTGCCACGCTGAACGCTCTCAATCCATGTGTAATCGTCGATCCCCCAATCATCACGCCATAATGCGAACCATTCAGAATGTTTGAATGTTGCGCCATTGGCGAAGTGATTATAAATGTCTCTTCCCACTGTGTTTAGCTGTGACTTGAGTCCACCTTGAGGGCGGTCAACAATCCAGTATTTACCCGCTGGTACTGGCCCCTCTTTGGGGATCATTCCACATGCCCCACGATTACGGTAAGCACCATTACCAGAGAAAGCTAAAAACGTGCCTATACCAGGAAACGATAACGGGGAGTAGTACGCATCATTAATTACGAACTTTCCATGTAGAGCCATAGATAACCCTTTTATCTATAATGATTTGTTGGCTTATCGTACTCCTACGCAATCGGACATAAGAAGGTTTTCTTCCGAGAGACCTCTGATTTTCAGACAATAGCCCGTTGGTGGTAAGACAACGTGTAAGGCCGTTAAGCGGTAACATCAGAGGTGTGTCAGGAAGCTAGGTTTATCAAGTTGACCATGTACCCTCAGGGGCGAGACCGAACCGCTGGCAGAGTGACCTGCTCCCTGATGTTAGTTATGTATTCATAAGCCACATGAGGAAATCCCCATGAAGAGGCGTTTTTCCGACTGGCGTAATTACTGCTGCCTGTTATACAGAACTGAATATAAATACAGCGCTTATGCGATAGGTAAAATTGGGAAATACGAGGGGGATTCAGGGAATGGGTTTGGGGGATACTGGTAAATCGCTGGCTTGAAAATCAGTCTTATTTTCCTGATCCAGAAATCTATTCATTCGCTAAATTGCCTTAGACGACAAATTCGTCGCATCCAGCCCTTCTTCTCAGATCCCACAAAAATTCATCAAACCTATAGATTAATGATTTACATCACCCTGATTTTGTTATGTGATCCTGTTACATGCTTTAGTAACACCTTGCCCAGCCAACCGTAACAGGACTTCATCGATGGAATTTTATCAGGCTGATCCGACGCTTGAGAACTACTGGCGTGGTGTGATCCTCTTTGGAAGGAACGTCGCATCTTACAAATTTGCGCTGGCGTCAGCGTTGTATGAAGTGGATAAGACAGGCAGCGATTTGATTACGCTCGACCAGCTTGCCGTGCCGTTCAGCCGTTATCTTTGCGAGCACCTGAAGCACGCGCCAAAACAGATCACCTCCCGCAGCAGTCAATTTCTGGAAACCTGTCTGAAGTTCAACCGAGGTGAAATCACCCACGCCCAGCTCATTGAAGCGACGGTGCGCCTTGGCTTTAACAACGTGATTGATGCCTTTCATTACGTGAACCAGGGCGAGATCGAAAAACGTTTTTTCCTTGATGAGCGCAAAACCCACAACGGGATCCGCCTGACGGATAACTTTTATTTACTGGGCGAACGCCTGCAGTATAAAAACCTCGCCTTTGAAACCAATGCCCGCTGGAACCTGGTGGAACAGGCCTGGTCGATGGGGATTTCACGTAACCTTGTGGGCGTGGAGTTCGACGAAGATAATCAGCTGCTGTTCACGAGGGTGAATGCGCGGCGCGTAAACATCACCAGCTGTCGCGACAGCCTGAATGGTTACCAGAAAGGACGATGCTTTTACTGCTTTAAACCCATCAGCCTGGTACCGGGAGACGCTGAACTGGCAGACGTCGACCACTTTATTCCCTGGGCTGCCCGCCATGAAGTGAGCAATATTAACGGCGTATGGAACTTAGTGCTGGCCTGTCGTTGCTGTAACCGTGGCACCGAAGGCAAATATGCACGCATTCCCGAGCTCAGGCTCCTGCAGCGGTTACACACCCGCAATGAGTATTTTATTCAAAGCAAACTGCCGTTACATGAGACGATTGTTCTACAGACAGGGCAGCGTCCCGAAGCACGGAGAAGCTTTCTTCAGCGTAACTGGCAGGCTGCGCTGGATAAACTTATCCATACCTGGAAACCCAACGCGGAAGGCGAGGCAACGTTTTAATGACACTTCACTACTATCAGAACCACGCGCAGGATTTCTTCGATGGCACGGTCAATGTCGATATGACCCCGCTATACGAGGCCTTCACCCAACATCTGACGCACGGTGCCCGGGTTCTGGATGCGGGCTGCGGTTCAGGGCGGGACGCAAAGGCATTTCATGAGATGGGTTATCAGGTGAATGCTTTTGATGCCTCTTCCGCCATGGTGGAACTGGCAAGGCAACATACCGGGTTACCCGTGCAGTTGATGACGTTTTCAGAAATCGACGGTAAAGCGCAGTACGATGGGATTTGGTGCTGTGCCTCTTTGTTGCATGTCCCCTCTTCTGAGCTGCCTGCGGTGATGCAGAAGCTTGCGGATGCGCTTAAGCCTGGCGGAGTCTGGTATGTGTCCTTTAAGTATGGCAACGGTGAACGCGTGCAGGGTAAAAGACGGTTTACGGATCTGGATGAAGAGGGGCTGCGGATGGGAATAAGTAATATAACAGATGTGGCGATAACTTCGCTTTGGGTTACGAAGGATTATCGGCAGGAAAGAAGTGAGAGATGGTTAAATGGGATATTACATAAAAAAAACACTATTTTTTAGAGTGGCTTTTACTTATCGGTGAAGGACTCATATTGATATGTTGAGTTGCACACATCTCATCTTCATACCGACATAAATGGCTATATCCTCAACAAAGATCTTATCACAGCTCTAATGAACTTAGAAATTCATAATCCAAACAGCTAGCTCGTTCTCTTTTTTTGACAAGTTATACAAATTTCGTATTTTACTATTGAACCATCACCATAATTGTTATATAGCGTAATAGGTGGTTTTTTAGATATTATATTTGCTCGTCACTAAAGTGAAATTTGCTTTTACTTAGAAATCATAACTGAAAGCAATGATGATCAAGCAATTAATCAATATTTGATATGTCATATATCAGTAGTGTTCCTCCTGGCCACCTACAAAAATTAGGTATTGCCATACAAACGCTTCGAGGGTACGCTAATCGGTTATTTAAATTAAACATTCATTAAGTCTTGTCTCGCTTGACTATAAGGAGAATGCTTTGGTTCAATCAGAATGCATTTCATGGACAAAATGTACTTCATGGCTAACAAACTTTCTTAGTCGTAGAGGATTGAGACAACCCGATGGCCGCCCGCTTTATGAATATCAAGCGACGAATGAAGAATATGTGGACTTAACGCAGTTACTTCGAGCGGTTAGCCAAACTACAAATATTGTTGATGATAAAGGCTATGCTTCCTGTTTTGTGTTTTTTTGCTCTGAATGGTACCGCAGAGACTATGAGCGGAATTGTGGGTGGACTTGGGAGCCCATTTATAAAAAGCTAGGTACATCGTTAACGGCGACGGAACTAAGGCATATCGTTCCTAAAGGGATGGAGAGTTACTGGATGCGACCAATTCGATTTTATGAATCGGATAGACGTAACTTTCTAGGAACGTTGTTCAGTGAGGGTGGTCTACCTTTTCGTTTACTGAAGGAATCAGATAGTAGTTTTCAAACCGTATTTTCCCGGATCCTTAATCAGTATGAACAAGCTCAGATAGCAGGTTTTTCCATGCTTTCGCTGGTAAGAAACATTATAGAAAGATCTTCGCTTCCAGCCGTTTTTATTGAAGACACATCAGTAGAGCTCATCAGTCATATGGCAGAAAAACTCAGCTCATTGGTACTGATGTATAATCTAAGCGATGACTCTGAACCAGTAGCGCAGCTTGATAAAACGCATCCAAAATGGCGGGATGAATTCCCTATGCCACTTGATGATGAAACAGGCACCCGCTTTCTAAATGGATTGTTACGTACTGCATCTATAGAAACAAAACCTCGTTCACAAAAAAATAAATGTACCGGTTGTCAGTTCTTTTGGACAGAAAAATCGCCGGACCAAATACGTGCGATAGTTTCGTTACCAGATGAACTCTCTTTTCCAATTATTAGTGAACCTTCAACCACACGATTTGAACTTGCTATTTACGAAGGCATTAACGAAGTTGCAAGCCTTGGTGTAGTCTATGCGTCCCTCGAAAAATCGCATGCCAGAATTCGCATCCGTAAAAATGAATCACGATTTGCCAGACATGCCCCTTCTGCGAGTTTATCGTTAGTTGCTCGGGCAGGCGGAATGAATGTTGGCGCAATAAAACTGGATGATAGCGAAATCGCCATTGGTGAGGTTCCACTTACTTTTGTTGCTGATGGAGAACGATGGCTATTACAAGGGCAAGCTTCGTGCAATGTTCGTAACAGCGATGTCCTTATTGTTCTACCTCGAGAAAAGACAACTGTTTCAGGATATGAAGCGACTTTGAATACAATTTCAGTCTTAGGCTTCGAAACACTCTCCGTAAAAGGTTGCCATGAATTAATTATTTCCGGAGATGAAATATATCGTATACGCACTGGAAAAGAACAGACTAACCATGGTGGGGTTGAGTTTTATGGTAAAAGAGTAAATTGGGTATGCAACCCTACTGAAACATTCCTTGGGGTCCCTAAAGTCACCTCGAAAAATCCTGATGTAAAACATATCCAATTTAAACCTTATTTTAATAGTAAATCAATCGAAGAATGCCAGTTACAAGAGATGATGGGATCTCAATTTGTTTCCGTCAGGAATAGTGATAATGAGACGATACTCCGTCGAAAAATTGGAATATTACCGGCAGACTTTAATGTTCAGATTCATGGTGGCGATCAGGCTAATGAAGGTACCATTGTCATCTCAACGCAACATCCCTGCATGTCTGTCTTAAAAAATAAAACATTCGAGATTGCGCGAAAACGCGCAGCAGGACGCACCGAGATATTACTCAAAGCCGAAGGCATCCCTCCCGCCTTTATCTCTCTGGAAGTTTATCCTAATTTGGGGGCTGACTCAATTGAATTGACTTTGCCTTATCCTGCTAAAGGTTGTTTGGTTTTTGATGCAAATGGAGACCTTCTTGAAAAAAATATCACTTTGCATGATTTACTTGGTTCAAGAGCTTACTTGTTTGGTAAAAATGGTGAACCGACTCGATTTTCACTGGAATTACATCTACGCACTATAAATGGTCAACAGGCATGGCATGAATGGTTTTATACGGCAGGAGAACGCCCTATTGAACTCAATTTATACAGTCTAAGAGAGCATATTGAAAATTTGCTATCTCTTGAGTCAGGAATTGACCAAGTTGTGGATATGCGAATCAGAGGTGCTGGCGTAGCGATGAGCTGGCAGATTCGGCGCTACAAATACAGTTTGCGTTATGATTATGAAAAAGAAGTTCTCACCAGCCAGTCGACAAGCTATCGTGCCGGGCAACTCCCTTCTCCTGTCATCATGTTATTGAGCGAGCCAGAGCGAAAAGCAGTCTCGTTGTCATCGAGGCTAAGTGAGGGTGTACCTGTTGGTGAATATGAACTGAGTTCAATCGTTAGCAAAAACGGGCCTTGGCTAGTAGTCCCAAAGGAAGGTGATGAAATGGCGTTTCGTCCATGCTTCATTCGTGGCGAATCTTCCTTACATGGCGATGAAAGTAGCGTTCGTTCACTTCAGAAAGCCACCCAACTTTTTAATCCCCAGGCAAAAGTGAATACCATAACGCTGGTGCTTGATCAGATGGCTACCGATCCTGCGCACTCCGGTTGGCAGTTTATGCACAGTCTTTATGAACATTTTGGCTATCTTCCGCTGGCTACATTTGAAGTATGGCGAGCACTCGTACAACATCCAAGAGCGCTGGCGATGTCGCTCTTCAAATTTGAAATGTCCGCCGAGTATTTAAACCGCATTGAGAATGAATTCCCTGTTTTTTGGGAGTTTTTCCCAATATTAGAAATCAAATCCGCAGCAGAAACCTTCAAACGATTCCTGACCCAAAAAGGGGCACCAGATGAAGTTTTGGTAACACTGCTGAGTAAGATGTATCGACAATTAGGGATCGTATTTCCAACTTATGCCGATGAAGTTGAAAAATGGTTAAGTTATGGGAAATTCCCTCCTCCCATTCCAACATCCTTTGTCCGTGAGTGGTATCAGGAGCTTTTACGCGAACACAGTGAAGCTCGGTGGCCAGAATATGGCTGTAAGCGACTGCATAACTGGATGTCATCACAAACAGATGTAGTAATAGATATTTATCCCGAGGCTGATTATCGCTATTCAGTTGCTTGGTTACCTGTTTTCGCGGCTGCAGTGGCAAGCGGTAAAACTTCCTTTGAAACTGTGTTTGAACACAAACCTGGCGCCGTATTTTTCCTGAGACAAGTTCGGGACTTCGATTCTCGCTGGTTCAAGGCCATATTCCAGTGCAGCCTTCTGCGTTATATTTCAAAAAATAAAAAGGATTAAAGATGACTACACGCTTTTTTTCGTCGCTTATTGAACAATCGTTGTCTCGCTCAACCGAAGCAACGCTCAGTATTATGGGGATCACAAACCCGAACTTACGCAAGCATCTCGCAGAGCAAATGGGTGCCGATTGTGGGAAATCAGGCTCATTTCTTGCCTCACCAGTATTCCAGCAAATGTTTGGCTGGAAAGAGTCAAATTATACAATGCGCAACCTGACCGAAGGTAAGGCATTACTGAGTAAAGCTGTTGTTGATTCACTAGATGATCATAACAACGGTCGTTACCGTTTTGGTGCAGACTGGAAACCCTTCACTCACCAGCTAGCCAGTTGGAAGGCTTTACTGGAAGATAAACATTCGGTAGTGGTGACAAGTGGTACGGGGTCAGGCAAAACGGAATGTTTTATGGTTCCTGTGCTGGAAGACCTCTACAGAGAATTACATGAAAATAGCAACAACCCACTTGTCGGCGTCAGGGCCCTTTTCCTCTACCCCCTCAATGCCCTAATTAATTCACAGCGGGAGCGCCTGGATGCGTGGACACGTGGATTTGGTACTGGGATCCGTTACTGTCTTTATAATGGCAATACAGAAAATCTTCACGCTTCGGTAAAAAGCGAGCAGGCAAAAAGGCCAAATGAAGTGCTTTCACGCGAAAAGATGCGTGAAGAACCCGCACCAATTCTGGTAACAAACGGCACGATGCTGGAATATATGATGGTCCGCCAGATTGATGCTCCAATTATTCAACAGTCTAAAGCACAAAAATCATTACGCTGGATAGTACTGGATGAAGCGCATACCTATGTCGGATCGCAGGCCGCTGAATTAGCTCTGCAGTTACGCCGCGTGATGACGGCCTTTGGAGTGACGCCAGACGATGTGCGTTTCGTGGCAACCTCTGCAACTATTGCCGGAAGCGATGCCGAAAAACAACTGAAAAAATTCCTCTCTGAATTATCCGGTATACCGCAGGAGCGCATCGATGTACTGGACGGAAGCCGGGTGATTCCGAAACTGGCATCGTGCAAACACGTTTATATCCCTTTAGAAGAAATTGAACAAATCCCTGATACGGACATGAAGGGCGTAAGCCCAGAGCGCTTTGAAGCTCTTACGCATTCACCTGAAGCACATTACTTGCGTGAGATGTTAGTTACTCAGCCGGATCCAATGAAGCTGGATACGATGACGAAGCGGTTGAATACGCTGACCAAGCAGAATTATAGCCAGCAGGAAGTACTTCGCTGGATCGACGTCTGCTCTGGTACACAACCTAATCCTAAAGATCCAGCATTCCTGAAGATAAGAGCGCATATTTTCCAGCGCAATACCCAGGGAGTATGGGCTTGTGTTGATAAAGAGTGCAGACAAAAGCATGGCACTCCGCTGGAAAAGGGCTGGCCCTTTGGTTATGTGTATGTGAATCAACGGCAAAATTGTGAATGCGGGAGCCCGGTCTACGAACTGGCATTCTGCAATGAATGTAACGAACCGCATCTTCTGGCCCGGGATAAAAATGGCAAACTTGTCCAATGGGAAAATAAAGGTGGCGATGAATTCTCTTTGCAGGATGAGGTGAATGTTGAAAACGACGCTACTGAAGAAAAAGTTGAGAAAGAAAGTAGTTACCGCCCTCCACTTATTATTGCGGCAGAAAAGGCCAGTGAAACTGGTTATATTCTACAGCGACTCGATCGCAAGACTCGTCGTATTGGTGTAGTTAATAATGAAAGTATTGAACTGATTATTAACGATATTGAACAGGTATGTAGTGCCAGCAGCTGCGGCTACAGAGGCACGAGTGGAAAACAACCTTTCCGCCGCGCATTGTTGGGCGGACCGTTTTATGTCACCAATATTGTGCCAACCGTTCTGGAGTATTGTCAGGACTTTGTCAGCGAAGATGGAAAGGAGGGAGTGGGGCCTGATTCACTGCCAGGTAGAGGCCGCCGTCTCATTACCTTCACCGACAGCCGTCAGGGAACAGCGCGCATGGCGGTACGCATGCAGCAAGAAGCTGAACGCAGTCGCTTACGTGGCAGCGTAGTAGAAATATTGGGCTGGCATCAACGAACGCAGACTTCCACCACACCAAATGCCAATACAGATCTTGAAAAGTTAGCAGCGTTGGCAAAACAGGCACGCGAACAGGCCAATGAATTTAGAAGCTGGGGATTACCTGAACAAGCGAAGCTGGCAGAAGTACAGGCCGAGCAGCTTGAACAAGCTTTTCAGGCTGCGACCGGAGGTAACGTAGCGACCATTCTCATTTCCCGAACCTGGACAGAAATAGTTAATGAGCTTAGAGAGAAAGCCGATATTAGCGGCCCTATTCTGCAATATAATCACTATCTGAAGCCTGAAATTTTCAACGAAAACGGCGGGCCGCTGAAGCTGTCGGAAATGTTGCTTTTCCGGGAGTTTATGCGTCGTCCTAAACGAACTAACAGCCTGGAAACGCAAGGGCTGGTGCGGGTTGGTTATCAGGGGCTAGAGAAGATTCATAAGATGCCGATGCATTGGCATGAGCAAGGGCTTATGCTGGATGACTGGAAAGATTTTCTTAAGGTTACTCTGGATCTGTACGTACGTGAAAGCAACTTCACACAACTGGACGATGAGTTAAAAAACTGGATTGGTAGTCGTTTTTCGTCAAAATTCGTCCGTAACCCGGAAACAAAAGATCCTGAAGATAATCAGAACAGACGCTGGCCACAAATTCGTAATGGCAATTTGTCCCATCGTTTGGTGAAGTTATTAATGCTTGGTGCGGGATTAAAAAAAGTAAATACGGCGACGATTGATATTATCAATACATGGTTAAAAGAAGCATGGAACCAGCTTACCGGGTCACTTGCCGTACTGAAGCCTGATGGTAACCGTTTCTATTTGCCGAAAGAGCATTTGACCTTCTCTTTAATAACGGATGCCTGGATTTGTCCGGTCACCAATAAAATTCTGGACACTGCTTTTAAAGGGTTAACCCCATATCTACCCACTCACATTTCCTTTGAACAACTCACCCAAACGCAATATGACGCATTTGTCGCGCAAAAGGTCACCATGCCAGAGATCTGGAAGGTGGATCGCTCACAAGAAGACTACGCTCCGGGTTTGGCTAAAGTACGTGACTGGGTCAGCAACGAGCCGCTGATCGCACAATTGCGTTCGGAAAATGTCTGGACGGATATCAACGATCGTGTCGTAGAAGGTGGCTTCTACTACCGCACTGCAGAGCACTCTGCCCAGCAGTCTTCAGAACGCCTGCAAAGCTACGAAAAGATGTTTAAGAACGGGCAGCTTAATGTTCTCAACTGTTCCACCACCATGGAAATGGGGGTTGATATCGGTGGCATTACCGCCGTGGTGATGAACAACGTACCGCCGCATCCGGCAAATTATTTACAGCGAGCCGGACGAGCCGGACGTAGCAAGGAATCGCGCGCGATATCTTACACATTGTGTAAAGGTAACCCGCACGATCAACAGGTATTTGCCAACCCGCTCTGGCCGTTTGAAACGATGATCCCTGCACCGATGGTGGCGATGAACTCAGCCCGGCTGGTGCAACGCCACGTCAATGCGTTATTGCTCTCTGACTTTTTATGTCACGTTATTGGCGAAACGGACAAAGAAAAAACCAGCCTCGACAGCCTCTGGTTTTTCGGTGATGACGAAGATCAATCAAAATGTGAACGCTTTAAAGTCTGGCTTGAACGCCCCGAGCTTGATATTGACGCGGCGCTGGAAAGGCTGGTAAAAGGCACGGCGCTGCATGGTGCCAGCTCCCACAAATTGCGAGAGAAAACAGTTGATGCGATTACTCTTCTGCAACAGAGATGGCTTTCCGTCTATCGCGATCTTGTTGCACAGGAACGCGAATCGCAGCCGCAAACGCCTTATCGCAAGCGCATAGAACTGGAAAAAAAACGACATTGCGGCGAATATTTACTGCGCGATCTGGCGGCCAGAACCTTCCTTCCCGGATACGGCTTCCCAACGGATGTGGTGACGTTTGATAACTTCACAATGGAAGACTATATTCGCGAAAAATCGCAGAAAAGCCGGGATAAAAAAGATCGCGAAGATAACGTGTCGCGTTATAAAGGGCTCCCCTCCCGCAACCTTGGGGTTGCTATCCGTGAATATGCACCAGGTGCAGAAATTATTCTTGATGGCAGGGTCTTCCGTTCTGCCGGCGTCTCCCTTCACTGGCACAATATTAATGCCGATACGAATGAAGCGCAGCGTCTGGATTGTGCCTGGCGCTGCCACAAATGCGGGACCATCGGCTATGAAGAGGGAATGAGCAATTCCGGGGTATTATGCTGTACCAACAGCACCTGTGGTGAAAAAATCATCATGGATAATCGCCGCCAGGTGCTGCAGCCTGCCGGGTTTGTAACCGATGCGCATGCGCCGGTGACAAACAACATTGAAACCATGAAATTTATCCCGGTTGTCCCTGCCTGGGTGTTTGTTAAAGCGGAACCCGTACCACTGCCTAACCCGACAATGGGGTATATGACGTCTGGTGCTGATGGTCATGTTTTCCAGCAAAGTCTCGGAGAAGGTGGTCATGGTTACGCATTATGCCTGAGCTGTGGGCGTGCGGAATCGATGCTGAATGAAAATGATGCACCGAGAAGTATGGAAGCTCACTACCCACCGCGTCCGGGGAAAGCGGACCGCGATAGCCAAAATCAACGGCTGATTTGCCCCGGTTCGACGGCACTGATGAAAAACGTCACTCTGGGTGCATTAGCGCGAACGGATGTATTTGAAATGGTTCTGCGCAAGCCACAAAACGGTGAATACCTCCCGGATAATACAGAAGAAGGTCGGCTTGTTGCCATGACTCTGGCGGTTGCCCTGCGTCAGGCGCTGGCGGGTGTATTGGGTATTTCTGCTGCAGAACTGGGCTACGCTGTGCGTCCGGTCAGGCTGGAAGATGGACAATCGGTATTAGCCGTTCAACTTTACGATGTGATTAGCGGTGGCGCAGGTTTTGCGTCCAGTGCTCCATTACATATTGAGACCATTCTGCTGGGGATGGTGAAACAGCTGGGCTGCAACCATTGTGATACCGCATGCAGTGAATGTTTGCTCGATTCCCAAACCCGCCACGATCATGACCTGCTGGATCGTAAAGCGGCGCTGACCTGGCTTGGGGATGACTTCAGTTTCTACATTGGTTTACCAGATGAAGAGACATTCTCGCTACCGGATGCCCGCTACTGCCCGGGAGCCATTGGCGATACCCTTCGCCGGGCGATTAACGAGGGAGCTGAAAAACTCACACTGTGGATGAATGGGCCACTCAATGAGTGGGATCTTTATGCCCGTCAATTCCGGGCGGCGATTCAGAACTACTGGATTAAAGACAATGTTGCGGTCGACCTTGTCATTCCTGCTGGCGTCGATGATCCGGAGCTGTTGCACGAACTTTCGCAGTTTACTGCTTTGGGCGTGCGTTTGTGTCATAGCGAACAGGCTCTGGAATTGCCGATTGTTGCGCAAATCGCCTTTGCCGATCGCCTAATGACGCTGGCTTCACGCAGCAAGCAGGCAACTATCCCGGGGCCAGGCTGGCACCTGAATGACGAACTGGTCGTTCGCAGCCTCGGCTATAAAACGGTAAAACTGAACGAGTTTGTTTTGCCGGGGAAAGCAGCGAACGCTGTTGAGCGTGTCAAAGACATAGAGATTCATAAACAGTTAAATGGTCCACTTTCGCAGTTCGGACAACGCTTCTGGGATGCGCTGTGTAACAGCCATGAAGAAGCACAGTCACTGATGAAAAACCAGCGAATCACCAGCATTCACTATACCGATCGCTATCTGCAAAACCCGGTTGCGCTGGCGCTGCTGGGGGCGATCCTGAAACCGCTAAAAACAAAGCTGACCGATAACGCGGAGTTTGGGCTTGATACGCTGTTTAAGCCCAAAGATCGTCCCGGTAACCGGCCATTCCATGACTGGATGAGCAACGCGGATTTTCAGGATTTCGCCGACCAGTGGTTTACTGCGGCAATGGGCAGAGCGGTAGAACTGACAGTGTTCGATTCGCCACGTGATATCCCACATCATCGTAAGCTGACGGTGGCCTTTGAGAATGGTCAGATGTTGAAGATTCGCTTCGATCAGGGCATGGGATACTGGCATATCAACTTCCCGTATGTATGGCGTAATTTTGACTTTGCCGAAGATGTGACTTATCAGCTAGTAAAACTGGCGCAAGCCTGCCAGGAGGGCAAAGTCCTTAATAGCGAGGAAAGCTGGGCAACGGATGTGCTGATAGAGGTGATGCCGTCTTAATGCATTAGCGCTCCCAATAAGGAATTGGGAGCGCTAA
>NZ_JAIWJZ010000069.1:0-13193 GCF_020216105.1 Enterobacter sp. K16B | reverse complement strand
CCCTCTCCCTGTGGGAGAGGGCCGGAGTGAGGGCACCAGGCCGCACCTGCCCTCACGCCCGGTGGCGCTACGCTTACCGGGCCTACATGTTCCGGGCCGTTATTATTTTGTAGACCGGATCAGCGAAGCCGTCAGCCGGTCTGCAACGTGCAATATCAAATCTGAAACGCTATCCGTTTCCCATTCGGTAACGTGACATCAATGCTCAGTTCACCGCCGAGGGCACTGACATAGCGTTTGAGTGTTGAAAGCCGGGGATCGTTACCCGGCTGTTCGATTTTCGCTACAGTGGGTTGTTTTACCCCCATTGCGTTGGCCAGTTCCGTCTGCGAAACATTGAGCTCTTCCCGCAATTGATTCAGGGCAACAATTCTGCGCATCACTTCAACTTTAGCCGCAATACGCTCCTGACTTTCCGCGCTCTGTTGTGCCATAAGTTCTTTTAGCGTTGCCATATGGCCTCCTTATCAGCCAGATGTCTGCTGTACTCAACGTCAGCCAGCGTAATCATTTCTTTATAAAACCGTTTTTGGTTACAACCGGTTTTGTCTCCTGCACAGAGCACAATCGCTTTACGGTCAGGATCAAAAGCAAAAAAGGCCCTGATGGGTTTGCCCGCATGCTGAATGCGTAACTCTTTCATATTCGCATAGGCTGAAGCCTTTACGGTGTCTACATATGGCCGCCCAAGCGTTGGGCCAAACTCAGCAAGGATATGCATCATCGCCAGCACATCTTCTTTCAATGCTGTTGTTTGTTCAAAGAACCATTCATCAAATCTGTCCGTTGTCTCGACGTTCCACATCGTTTCTCCTGTTGCTTCCTCGCCGTTTTATTTTATAGCCTATTAGCTATAATGGCAATCAAACGCCTCGTTTTGATATACAGCACCTTTATCGTGACCCCTCTCCCAAATCTTCTACGATCCACAGGATCTTTGTTTTGTAATCGATTACTTTTTACCTGAACTGTTTTGTAATCGATTACTTTTTGAGGGTGGGGCTCGTCATGGTGTCAACAACTGAAAGTAGTGGAAAGGCGATAGCACAGCACCGGCTGCTGGTGCCGCGGCTGTCGCTGATGATGTTTCTGCAGTTTTTTATCTGGGGCAGCTGGTCGGTCACGCTGGGTCTGGTGATGACTCAGCACAACATGTCTTTACTGATTGGTGATGCGTTCTCCGCCGGGCCAATCGCCTCTATTCTGTCGCCGTTTGTGCTTGGCATGCTGGTGGATCGCTTCTTTGCCTCGCAAAAGGTCATGGCGGTGATGCATCTCGCCGGGGCGGCGATCTTGTGGTTTGTGCCGGGCGCGCTGATTGCTGAAAACGGTGCGCTGCTGATCGGCCTGCTGTTTGGCTACACGCTCTGCTACATGCCAACCCTTGCGCTGACCAACAACATTGCGTTTCACAGCCTGGCAAACGTCGATAAAACCTTCCCGGTGGTTCGCGTATTCGGCACTATCGGCTGGATAGCGGCGGGGATATTTATTGGCGTTACCGGTGTGGCGGCAAGCGTCACCATCTTCCAGGTGGCGGCGGCCAGCTCCGTGCTGCTGGCCCTCTATAGCCTGACGTTGCCGCACACGCCAGCCCCCGCTAAAGGGCTGCCGGTTAAGGTGCGCGATCTGTTCTGCGCGGATGCCTTCGCGCTGCTTAAAACCCGTCACTTCTTCGTCTTTTCCGTCTGCGCGATGCTGATTTCCGTGCCGCTCGGTACCTACTACGCCTATACCGCGTCTTATCTGGCAGACGCAGGGATTGCAGATGTCAGCACTGCGATGTCGTTCGGGCAGATGTCGGAGATCGTCTTTATGCTGGTGATCCCGCTGCTGTTCCGCCGCCTGGGCGTGAAAGTTATGCTGCTGATCGGCATGCTGGCGTGGTTCGTGCGTTACGCCATGTTTGCCCTCGGTGTGAGCGAAGAGGGACGTTTCCTGCTGTACATTGGCATTCTGCTGCATGGCGTGTGCTATGACTTCTTCTTTGTGGTGGGCTTTATCTACACCGACCGCGTGGCGGGCGAAAAAGTAAAAGGCCAGGCGCAGAGCATGATTGTGATGTTCACCTACGGTATCGGGATGCTGCTCGGCTCGCAGATTTCCGGGGCGCTCTACAACCACCTGGTGGCGGGTCATACCGTGCCGCAGGCGTGGGTGACATTCTGGTGGATCCCGGCGGTGGCCGCCGCGGCGATCGCGCTTATTTTCCTTCTCACGTTCAGGTATGACGATGACAAGGCGTAACGTTCTGGAGGTGGTATGAGGACGATGAAAGGACCCGGTATTTTTCTGTCGCAGTTTATTGGCGAAGAGGCTCCGTTTAACGCGCTCGACGGCCTGGCAGGGTGGGCGGCAGATAAAGGCTATAAAGCGGTGCAGATCCCCTGCAATCATCCGCATATTTTTGATGTAGAGAAAGCCGCAGAGAGCCAGGCCTACTGCGATGACGTCACCGCTAAGCTGGCCGCACACGGGCTTGTCATCAGCGAGCTGTCGACCCATCTTGAAGGGCAGCTTGTGGCGGTTAACCCGGCTTACAACGACGCGTTTGACCATTTCGCGCCCGCGTCCGTACGCGGTAACGATGCGGCCCGTCGGGCGTGGGCCACGGAGAAACTGAAGCAGGCGGCGATCGCCTCCGCCAGACTGGGCCTGAAAGCGCACGCAACGTTCTCCGGCTCGCTGGCCTGGCCGTTTTTTTACCCGTGGCCGCCGCATAACGAGCAGCGTTTCCAGGAGGCGTTCGCGGCGCTGGCAGCCCGCTGGCGACCGATTCTGGATACCTTCGATGAACAGGGCGTAGACGTCTGTTTTGAGCTGCATCCGGGGGAAGATCTGCACGACGGGGTGACGTTTGAGCGTTTTCTGGCGCTGGTGGATAACCACCCGCGCTGCAACATTCTCTACGACCCGAGCCATATGCTGCTGCAGCAGATGGACTACCTGGCTTTTATCGACATCTATCACGCGCGCATCAAAGCATTCCACGTGAAGGATGCCGAATACCGCGCCAGCGCGCGGAGCGGGGTGTATGGCGGCTATCAGCCGTGGATCAACCGTGCCGGTCGCTTCCGTTCGCTGGGCGACGGGCAGATCGACTTCAGGGGCATTTTCAGCAAACTGACGCAGTACGACTACGACGGCTGGGCGGTACTGGAGTGGGAGTGCTGCCTGAAGGATGGCGATACCGGTGCCCGCGAAGGCAGCGAGTTTATCCGCCGCCACATTATCCCGGTTTCCGGGCGCGCGTTTGACGATTTCGCGGCAGGAGGCAGCCATGATTAACGTCGGCATTATCGGCAGCGGGTTTATCGGCCCGGCGCATATCGAGGCGCTCAGGCGCCTGGGTTTTGTGCAGGTCGTCGCGCTGTGCGACAGCTCGCTGGCGCAGGCGCAGGAAAAAGCGCGTCGGCTTAACGTCCCGCACGCCTACGGCAGCGTGGATGCGTTACTCGCACATCCCGATCTGCACGTGGTGCACAACTGCACGCCAAATCACCTGCACGCAGAGATTAACCGCCAGATCCTGCGCGCGGGAAAGCACGTATTCTCCGAGAAGCCGCTGTGCATGACCCCGGACGAGGCCCGCGAGCTGGTGGTGCTGGCAGAGCAGGTGGGTGTGGTACACGGCGTCAGCTTTGTCTATCGCCAGTTTGCGATGGTGCGACAGGCCGCGAGCATGCTGCGCGCGGGCAGCGTCGGACGGGTGTTTGCCGCGCACGGCAGCTATCTGCAGGACTGGATGCTGCTCGAAACCGACTACAACTGGCGGGTGGATGCCGCGCTGGGCGGGGCGTCGCGCGCGGTGGCGGATATCGGCTCCCACTGGTGCGACACGGTGCAGTTTGTCACCGGCCGCCGCATCACCGAGGTGATGGCCGACCTCGCTATCGTCTGGCCGACGCGCAAGGCTAGCGTGGCCGGAAATCAGACCTTCGTGCACGAGGAGCACGCCCGCTATGAGGACAAGCCGGTCACCACCGAAGACTTCGGCTCGGTGCTGTTCCGCTTTGACGACGGCAGCAAGGGCAGCTTTAGCGTCTCGCAGGTGAGCGCCGGGCGCAAAAACCGCCTGACGTTTGAGATCAACGGCAGCGAGCGGTCGGTGGCGTGGGATCAGGAGAGCCCTCAGCAGTTGTGGATAGGCCATCGCGCACAGGCAAACCAGACGCTCAGCGACGATCCAAGCCTGATGAACCCAGACGTGGCCGACAGCGCCCATTTCCCCGGCGGGCATATTGAAGGCTGGCCGGATGCCTTCAAAAACATGATGGCGCAGTTCTACCGTGCCGTGCAGACGGGCGCAATGCCGGAACGGCCTGCGTTTGCCACCTTCCATGATGGCGCGAATGTGATGTATATCATTGATGCAATAGTAAAAAGCCACCAGCAACAGCGCTGGGTTCGCGTGGCGCAATGACGTGTTGCCCGGTTCGCCGGGCAACAAATTTATGGTAGCCTGCACAAAACGCTAACCGCAGGATGTGTCGTCGCTATGTCAATTCAGAAAATCGCTCAGCTGGCCGGGGTCTCCGTGGCGACGGTTTCCCGGGTGCTCAACAACAGCGATACCGTGAAAGCAAAAAACCGCGATCGCGTCCTGCAGGCGATTAAAGAGAGTAACTACCAGCCCAATCTGCTGGCGCGCCAGCTGCGCACGGCACGCAGCTATATGATCCTGGTGATGGTCTCGAACATTGCCAACCCGTTCTGCGCCGAGGTGGTGAAAGGCATCGAAGAAGAGGCCGAGAAAAACGGCTACCGCATTCTGCTCTGCAACTCTGGCTCTGATATCGAACGCTCCCGCTCGGGCCTGAGCCTGCTTTCCGGCAAAATCGTCGACGGCATTATCACTATGGACGCCTTTTCGAAGCTACCGGAACTGGCCGCGCTGATAGGTTCTGCCCCCTGGGTGCAGTGCGCCGAATACGCCGATGCCGGGACGGTTTCCTGCGTGGGGATTAACGACGTCGATGCGTCGCAGCACGCCGTCAGCCAGCTTGCTGAAGGTGGCCGCAAGCGCATTGCCATGATCAACCACGACCTCAGCTATAAATACGCCCGGCTGCGCGAGCGCGGCTACAAGAGCGTGATCCACCTTAAAGACCTGGCGTATCAGGCGGTTGAGTACGCAAGCGATCTCAGCTCCCGCGCCGGAATGGCCGCCATGCAAAATCTGCTGAAGGAAAACCCGCCGGACGCGGTATTTGCCGTTTCCGACACCCTGGCGGCAGGGGCCTTGCGCGCTATTCAGCAGGCAGGGCTGCGCGTGCCGGAGGATATTGCAGTGGTCGGTTTTGACGGCACCGAGCTGGCGGACATGATTTCGCTGACGACCATCGAACAGCCGTCGCGCAATATCGGGCGCAAGGCGGTCGATCTGCTCTTAAATAAGATCGACAACCCGGATGCGCCCACGGAAAGAGTGATGTTGGACTGGCGCTTTATTTCCCGCGCCAGCACCTGATTATCTGGCAACAGCGCCTGCCAGCGAGCGAATATCGTTCCCGGTCGGCGACTGGTGAATACGCAGACCAAATTCATCCACCACCGCGAAAATATGGTCGAAGATGTCGGCCTGAATCTCTTCATATTCTGCCCAGACCACCGTATTGGTGAAGGCATATATTTCAATCGGCAGGCCGTTAGCATCCGGCGCCAGTTGGCGCACCATTAATGTCATATCTTTACGAATCCGCGGATGGTTGCGCAGATATTCATTCAGGTAAGCGCGGAAGGTGCCGATATTGGTCATCTTGCGCAGGTTTAATATCGATTCCCCTTCACCGTTCTGCTGATTCCACAGGTTAATCTCCTCATGACGCGCGGCCAGATAGGGCTTCAGCAGCTTCGCCTGAATGAGTCTCTGCTGCTCCTGCTCGTCGAGAAAATGAATGCTGGTGGTATCAATATTCAGGCTGCGCTTAATGCGTCGCCCGCCGGAGGCGGACATGCCGCTCCAGTTGATAAAGGCGTCGGAAACCAGCGCCCACGTCGGAATGGTCGTAATCGTATTATCGAAATTGCGCACCTTAACGGTGGTCAGCCCGATGTCCGTCACCGTGCCATTGGCACCGTATTTCGGCATCTCCAGCCAGTCGCCGAGCTTGAGCATGTCGTTGGCCGAGAGCTGAATACCCGCCACCAGGCCCAGGATAGGATCCTTAAACACCAGCATTAATACCGCCGCCATGGCCCCCAGACCGCTGATCAGAATCGCCGGAGACTGGCCGATGAGCAGGGAGATAATTAAGATCCCCACCAGAATGGCGCTCACCAGCTTGATGCCCTGGAAGATCCCCTTCAGCGGCAGTTGCGACGCGGTGGCCATTTTCTGCGACAGATTGAAAATCACGTCCAGCAGCGAGAAGAAGGCGAGGAGGGCATACACCATCACCCACAGCTTTGCGCAGGTGGTTAATATTTCCGCCGCTTCGCTGCCTTTTTGCAGCCACAGTACCGCCTGGACGTTAACGATTATCCCCTGAAGGGTAAAGGCCAGACGGTGAAATAATTTATTCTGGGTGATGATCTGCAGCCACAAATGGCTACTGGCCTGCGCGCGCTTCTCAAAGGCCCGCAAGACAACTTTGTGCAGAATAAAATGTATGATAATGGCGGTAAGAAAAATAATACCAAAGATGATGACTAATGATGTGGTGGGGGTTATTTCGATCCCTAACTCTTCTACCTGAGCAATTAATTCCTGCATAACGTCTCCTGTATTGATGCAGCCCCATAATGGCGGCTGCGGATCTATTATGCAAATTCGCGGCTTATTTGGTGGCCTGGCAGGTTTTCACCACGGGCAGAGACAGGCGATGGCGCATACGTAACGTTGCCAGCCCCAGAACGATCATCATGACGGTTTCCACAGCCAGGAAGACATTAATCGCCTGGGTGTAATCCCCGTGATGGTGTTGCAGCGCGTGCAGCAAAATCGCCCCAAAAATGGCCGGACCCAGCCCCAGCGCGGCCTGCTGTAACGTGCTCAAAATGGCGCTCGCCGCCCCCGCATCGTCAGGCTGAATATCGCGCATCCCGATGCGGTAGAAACTGTTCACAATCAGCGCCTGCCCGTAGCCCACCAGACCGGTGGCGGGCGCCAGCGTCAGCGCGGTGTTATTCATACCCCACAGGTGGAACGTCGCCATCAGCGCCAGCAGGCCGGTAATCTGGATCGCCAGACCCGTCAGCAGAATGGTGCTGGTGCTGTAGCGGGCAATCAGGCGCGGCGCGAACCACGCGGAAATAAAGTAGGTCACGCCCAGGGCGATAAAGCTGTTTCCCGATTGCCACGGCGCCATCCCCAGACCGGTTTGCATGGTGAGCGCCATACAGAACATAAACCCGGACCAGACGCTGAAAAAGAGCATCGCAATCAGGACGCCAAAGCGAACGCTGCGAAGCGAAAGCAGGCGCGGCGGGATCAGCGGATGGGCATTCTCACGCTCCTTCTTACGGGCATTCAATACCATCAGATAGCCCAGCGGGAGGATGGCAAACAGTGCGGCCTTCAGCGGCCAGGACCAGTGCCACTGGGGGCCAAGCGCCATCGGGAACAGCAGGCTGCAGAGAATGACCGCCAGCAGGACAGTGCCCGTCCAGTCAATGCGCGATGGCGTTTCACGACGGGTTTCCGGCACGAAGCGGTGGCTCAGCGCCAGCACCACCAGACAAATCGGGACGTTGATAAAGAAGGCGTTACGCCAACCCAGCCCGGCGATATCCGCCGACACCAGCCAGCCGCCGCCCATCTGCCCGACGATAAACGCAATCCCGCCGATACCGCCAAACAGGCTGATGGCTTTGGCGTGGGCGGTGCCTTTCAGCGTGACGTGCAGCGTGGCAAGAATTTGCGGCATGATAAGCGCAGCCCCCGCGCCCTGGACAATGCGCGCCGCCAGCAGTTGTTCAATGTTCCCTGCCATCCCGCACAGCAGCGAGGCCAGGCCAAAGCCTGCCACACCCCACATAAACAGACGACGGCGGCCAAAGTTATCCCCGAGCTTGCTGCCGAGGGCGAGGCAGACGGCAAAGGCCACGCCGTAGAGGGCGACAATCAGCTCCAGCTCGGTGGCGGTCGCATGCAGTGAATGGGTGATGGCGTCCAGCGCCACATTGGTGATTGAGGTATCTATCATCGGCAGCATCTGGCCGGTTAACAGCAATATCAGGCCCGCGCGACCCGGTGAAACTACTGACGTATTCATGGTAACTCCATTGCGTCATTCAACAGATAGTCGTAGCATCAACCATCTGATAAACGGGTACCAGTTCTTACTTATACTGGTACTGGCACTACCATGCAGGGGGATTTATGGCCTTGATGTCTGAACCCGTCGCCTCACATCAGGATGACACCCGAAAACAGCTGGGGGCATTTTTACGAGCCCGTCGTGAAAGTCTCGATCCACAGCGTCTTGGCCTGCCGCGCAGCGGTCGACGCCGTACGCCGGGTCTGCGCCGGGAAGAGGTGGCAATGCTCGCGGACGTGGGGGTGACCTGGTACACCTGGCTGGAGCAGGGGCGGGACGTCAATCCCTCCAGCGCGGTGATGGCCGCTATCGCAAAAGCGCTGCAGTGTACCCCAACCGAAGCCCGGCACCTGTTTGTGCTGGCAGGGCTGCCGCCGGGTGAAGCGCCGCAGGCGGTCTGCTGCGAGGGTATCAGTGAAGGCACGCGCCGCCTGCTGGATACGCTGATGCCGAAACCCGCCAGCATTCAGAAACCGAACTTCGACATCGTGGCGTGGAATGACAGCTTCGGACATCTGATGGGCGTCGATTTCAATGACATTCCGCCGGAAGACCGCAACTGCATCTACCTGTTTCTCACCCATCCGGCGTGGCGCGCACGTCTTGGCAGACGCGACGATGTGCTGCCCATCTTTGTCTCCTACTTCCGCGCGGCGATGGCCGAACACCGGGGCGATCCGCTGTGGGAGGCCAAACTGGCGCGCTTCTTTGCGGTGTCTGAGGAGTTTAAAACGTTGTGGCACCAGCGCAACGACGTGCGCGGCGTAGAGAACCAGCTCAAGTTGTTTACCCATCCGGAGCTGGGGGACTTTACGCTGCAGCAGATGTACTGGTACTCCGCGCCGCGAAACGGGTCACGGCTGCTGGTGTATCTGCCGGTGGATGAGGCGGGGGTGCGGGCAATGGAATGGCTGGCGGCGCAGGGTAAGTAAGTTTTTTGCGAGAGGCTTTCAGGGAATAAGATCCGAATCTGCTAAGTGGAGGAGTCAGGTGTAATGTGGGGGTTAACTTAAACCAATCGACTGAATCGACATCATTTCGATGAGGTGTTAAGTCGTCTATACTCACGCCATGAGAAACCACCATGTCGCCACTGATGATTGATTCCGCAGATTTTAGCCAAAAATTAGGCCTTATCTCCCGAAACGTCGAACATACTGAAGCGTTTCTTGCGCGAGGCACGGTGGATTTTCATCTGCCCGGATTTATGCTGCCTGAGGGATATCGCCTGTTAAAATCGCGCTACGGCGATGAATACCGTCTCGTAACCACCGACGACGGAAAACCTTATACCGCGTATGCGGTGAAGTTAACGTTCCATAAAGAAATTACGTTTCCTCACGGCGCAGCGACACAGGTTATGGTCTGGCGTACGCCGCGCGCTGTCCATCAGCGTGTCATCAGTGGATTACCACAATCCTTCTTTCAATGGGTGTTAAGCGAATACGACATTGTTGTGTCTGACAGTGAGCAAACCGGAGACGGTCAGCGGTTTTGGTTACGCATGATCGACTGGGCGTTCAGCATGAATTATCGGATAAGCGTGGCGGACGGTACGGTAGGAGAAGAGTGGCATTTAACACCGGTGAGTTCATACGCCGAGCTGGAAGAGCGCTGGATTGCGTTTGCCTGGGGATACGATCGCGATGTCCATCCACATCGCAGGTTAGTCATCAGTAAAGCGTAACGGGCCGCATAGCGCGGCCCGTGTTAATTAGCACTCTGTCACAATCGTGCTCAGCGGCAGGCGAGATTTTGGCAGCGTGGCGTTGAAATCTTCCACGCTGTGGTGTCCAACCGGCACCACCACCAGGCTGGTGAAGCCTTTTTCTTTCAGACCAAACTCTTCGTCGAGTATCGCCGCGTCGAAACCTTCAATCGGTACCGCGTCCAGGCCCAGCGCAGCCACGCCCAGCAGGAAGTTACCGACGTTCAGGTAAACCTGTTTCGCCATCCACTGGTCGTCATCTTTCAGATCCACGCGGTGCATATCGGCAAAGTAGTGACGGCCTTTGTTATTGGCTGCTTTCGCTTCCGGCGTGGCAAAGCGACCATCAGCCTCTTCCTGATCCACAACGCGTTCCAGCCAGGCGTCATCCATCGCGGTTTTCGCGCAGAACACCACCACGTGAGAAGCATCGAGCATTTTGCGTTCGTTGAACACATAGGTACCCGCGGCAGATTTCGCTACGCGCGCTTTTCCTTCCTCGGTGCTGGCCACAATAAAATGCCACGGCTGGGAGTTGGTGCTGGACGGGCTGTACTGAAGCAGGGTTTTGATTTTTTCCGCTTCTTCAGCGGTCAGTTTTTTGGCTGGGTCGAACGCCTTGGTGGAGTGGCGTTTCAGGGCGACAGAAATGATATCCATAACAACTCCTGGTGATGAAATTCGCCCGCGTGCGGGCGCGAAAGATGAGCAGATTACAGCGGGACGTGGAAAAAGATAAGTGCAATTCGAGCGCTTAATCTGTTCGTCTCAGACGAACAATCAGGCCGGCCTGATCCACTTCTGGTCTTTTTTCGGCAGTTTATCCACCACCAGATGCCAGGAATCCGTAATCAGGTCGGTCACCAGTTCTGGCGTGACGTCATCCGTACCGTAGAGGGAGATCCAGTGCTTTTTGTTGAGGTGATAGCCCGGTTCAACGCCGCGATAGATCTGCTGATTTAACAGCGATTTTTCCGGGTCTGACTTCAGGCTGACGTGCGGCCGCCCGTGCGCGACTGCCACAATCATGAAAATTTTTCCGCCCACTTTAAACACGTCAAATTCTGGCCCAAACGGCCAGCAGTGTTCGGTAAAGGGCAACTCCAGCGCCACGCGTTTGGCGTGCTCCTGCAAGGATTTACTCTCCATCGCTCTCTTCCTGGGCAAGCCCGCGCCACATCACCTCAAAGCCGAGCGCTTTAAATTCGACGGCGCGGGAAGGATCGCGGGTGGCAAATTCCATCGTGGATTCGGCCAGCGATAAGAACAGCGCATCGCCGAACGTTTTGAACTCATCAGACATAAACACCTGACGCACCGAGCGACGGCAAAGTTCATGCAGCTCCGGGAACATCTCTTTCACCGCCTGTTCCGTTTCGGCGCTCAGCTTTTCACTGACGCCAATCTGGCGGATAGCCGCATGGGCAACCGGGTTACGAATTCCCCAGTCCACATAGCTGTTCCAGATATTGCGGGTATGTTCCTTTGGCAGCGTGATGGTGCGATCGAGGTTCGCCAGCATGGTCTGGCAGAGATCCTGCTTCAGATGCAGATAGAGGGCATTCAGCAGATCGTCTTTTGTAGCAAAGTAGCGGAACAGGGTGCCTTCGGCGACACCCGCCTTACGGGCAATGAGCGCCGTTGAGGCGGCAATACCTGACTGTGCAAATGCCACCGTTGCGGCTTCCAGTAAGGCCTGTTTTTTATCTTCACTCTTCGGACGTGCCACTAAATTTTTCCCCCTGTCAATGATAAAAACCCTGATTGAAACACGTGCTTTGACCCGCTGCAACGCGGAATGTCAAAGATCGAAAACGTCTTGACGACTTTCTCATCACATCTATAATGAGTGCTTACTCACTCATAATCAAGTTTACCCTGCGCAAACTATCGGATGGGGCGCGTTTTCGGGTCAGGATATGAAAAAACCTCTCTTCATCTGCGTGGTGTTAATCATGATTTTAGCTTCAGCTGCGAGTTTACCGTGTGTTCTGAATGCCGGATTTGGCCAGCCGCCGCAGGGTGAGCAACTGACGGCAGTGGAGGCCTCCCCCCAGTATCGTGAGGGGAAATTCCACAACACGCTGCCGACGCCGGGGTATAACGGCGACAAAAATATGCTGGTGGCGATGTGGGATTTCCTGACCAAAAAAACCGAAAACGCACGCCCGGCCCGGCCGCTGCCGCTGGTAAAAACCGACCTTGCGAGCCTGCCGCTGGAGCAGGACACCCTAGTGTGGCTTGGCCACTCCTCGTGGTACCTGCAGCTGGCGGGCAAACGCATTTTGATTGACCCGGTACTCGGCAACTATGCCGCACCGTTCTCGTTCCTCAATAAAGCGTTTGCCGGCGAGTATCCGTGGCGGGCAGAAAGCATGCCGGAGATCGACCTGCTGATTATTTCGCACGATCACTACGATCATCTGGATTACGCCACCATCAGGGCGTTACTGCCGAAGGTGAAGCGCGTGGTCACGCCGCTGGGCGTCGGTTCCCACCTGCGTTACTGGGGAATGAACCCCGAGATTATCGACGAGCGCGACTGGAACCAGTCGGTGCGCATCAGCGATGAGCTGACGGTGCATGTTCTGCCGGCGCGTCACTTCTCCGGGCGGGGTATCAAACGCGATCGCACCCTGTGGGGCAGCTTTATGTTCGTCACGCCGGAACAGAAGGTTTACTACAGCGGTGATTCCGGTTACGGCCCGCACTTTAAGGCCATCGGCGAGCAGTTTGGCGAGGTTGACCTGGCCATCATGGAAAACGGCCAGTACGACCAGGACTGGAAGTACATCCACATGCTGCCGGAGGAGACAGCGCAGGCGTCGGCGGATCTTGGCGCCAAAGCCGTGGTGCCCGGACATAACGGACGCTTCGTGCTGGCGAAACACGCCTGGAATGACCCGCTGATCCAGCTGGCCAACGCCAGCAAGGATCAAAATTATCGGCTGCTGACACCGGAACTGGGCGAGCCCGTCCGGGTGAGTGACACCACGCAAACATTCCGTACGTGGTGGGAATAATGTTTAAGCGAGAAGCAGAGGGGGAGAGCAGTATGACCATTTCCGCTCAAGTCATCGACACTATCGTCGAATGGATCGACGACAACCTGCATCAGCCATTACGTATAGAAGAGATTGCCCGTCACGCGGGCTACTCGAAATGGCATCTGCAGCGGTTGTTTATGCAGTACAAAGGGGAGAGTCTGGGACGCTATATCCGTG
>NZ_JAIWJZ010000006.1:0-72350 GCF_020216105.1 Enterobacter sp. K16B | reverse complement strand
CTTACCCGGCCTACATTGTGCCAGGCTATCAATCAGTTGCATATTACATTGTAGGCCCGTGCAAGCGTAGTGCCGCCGGGCGAAACACATAAAATGCACGTTGTCTGCTGTCTGAAGTGATGGAGTACTACGCCGAAGACGCGGCACTGGTGGTCAAGCCCGGCATGACTGTTAAAGGCAAAGAGAACATCCGCAGCGCGTTTATTGCCATCTCTGATTATTTTCAGGACCAGTTAACGGTCGAACAAGGGGAGATGCAGGTGATCGAAGGTGGGGGGAACGCCCTCGTTATCATGGAAACCGTTCTGCGTTTTCCTGATGGTCAGGGCGGGATAACGGAAATATCCCGCCGCGCGACCTATGTTTTTCAACAGGAGCACGACGGTCGCTGGCTTTGTACTATCGACAACTCCTATGGTACGTCGCTTCTGGATACGGCGAACGTTACCTAAGATGCTGTCAAAATCATTTCACGCGCGTAACGTAATACCGATTTTATTTCTCCGGCCGGGATATCAGCAAGGCCCAGGCCACGTAACAGGAATATGCCTTCTACAGCGAGGAATGCATGCCGCACATTCGCCATTTCCTCCCCTTGCTCTCGCAGCGGTTCGAGGAGCGAATGATAGAGGTTGCGAACGGGCTCCAGCATGCCTGGCGCATGTACAAGCGCCGTGATAAGAAACGCCGCCATTTGTGTTACAGCATCCTCCTCCTCCAGTGCTTCCTCGATGTGCGCAAGAATCCATTGTCGTGGTCCTGCTGGGGTGTCCGTAAGACGCCGACGAACTGCCTGCTGAAAACGTGTCACTTCGCGTTCAAGCACGGCGTATATCAGGCCATCTTTTGATGAGAAGGTATACACAAGGCCGCCTTTACTGATACAGGCTCGTTCGGCAACTGCATCAAGCGTAAACACGCGTCCTCCCGACTCAAGGATGAGGCTTTCGGCGGCATCCAATACCTGCTCACGATCGATTTCTTTTTTGCGCGTCACAATTTCCCCTTGTTTTATTCGACTGATCAGTCGCATAATATTTTCGACTGTCCAGTCAGATTAACATTGCAAGCGTTGACCGACAAGAATGCAATGTGTTCACTCCCTGATAAACCTTTGAAAGGCAAGAAAATGCATAAATTATTACCTTCTGCAGCACTCGCACATTTTGTGATGAAAGTGAACGACGTCGATGCCAGCTACGCATTTTACCAGGGGCTGGGCCTGCGTGCGCTCGACAAGTTTCCGGGCATGGCGATTATTGAGTTACGCGGCGGTACCCACCTGTTACTGACCGAAAAAGACGCTCCCGATACACAGAGTCTGCATATCAGCCGCATTGGTCAGCGGCCAGATTTTGCTCCAGAAAAAATTGATCTCATGATTGAAGGCCATTCGAGAACGGAACTTGAGACATATCGAAACGGGCTGATCGACAAGGGATACTCTCCTCAGCAAATTGCGAAGGAGATGCTGTTTGGACATCATTATTTTTCCCTGCTGGATCCGGATGGAAACGGTATAAGTTTCTACACCAGCCACTGTAGCCAGCAGCCTGTTTAAATCGGTTTTAGTGTGCGAAGTGCTCCGGCAGTGCTTCGCTCTAATACGTTCAGACACGCCCCACTAAATTTTGCCCCAACCTCTCTCGCACATCTGGTGTATTGTTTTTAAACAATAACATCCATTAAAGGACACCTGCGCAATGATCAACATCCTCGGCAAAACCACCTCCATCAACGTGCGTAAAGTGCTCTGGACCTGTGAAGAAGCAGGACTCGAGTATCAACAGGAAGATTACGGCAGCGGTTTTGCCTCGACAGAAACGGATACCTTTCGCGCCCTGAACCCCAACGCCATGGTGCCGGTGCTGATTGATGGTGATTTCGTGCTGTGGGAGTCCAACGCCATCTGCCGTTATCTGGTGCGCAAGGCCGGACGTCACGATCTGCTGCCCGCAGAACCGCAGGCCTGTGCCAACGTTGAGCGCTGGATGGACTGGCAGGCAACAGAATTCAATAACGCCTGGCGCTATGTCTTCCCGGCGCTGGGGCGTAAAAACCCGGACTTTAACGACCCGGAGCGCATTGCGGCGGGGATCCAGGAGTGGAACCACTGCGTCACCATTCTGGAGAATCAATTGCAGCGCACCGGTGCCTTTGCGGCGGGCGAGACGTTTACCCTTGCGGATGTGGTGCTTGGGCTGTCGGTGAATCGCTGGAAAATGACGCCCTTTGATAAGCCAGACGTGCCCGCGATTGAGGCCTGGTTTGAACGTCTCAACCAGCGCCCGGCGTTTTTGCGCCACGGCAATAACGGCATGATATAAATCTTACTGTCAGAATGAATATCCGCAGCGAGGCTGTTTTATTTAATTACGAAACCCTGATTGTCGTCAGAGGGAATAATAATTAAGCCATATCCTGGACAGCCCGTTGCACCGCTTTGCTAGCCTGAATAGTCAGGCAAAGCTCAACCCGGAGGTATTCTTGCTGATTAAACTCAAGAAAGAACGAACGCACCAGGAGGATCGCCGGCTTGCTCTCTGGCTGGCGACCTCTGCAGGTTTGCTGAACGCCATCGCCCTTGGGGCATTTGGCTTTTTCCCCTCACACATGACCGGCAACACCTCGCAATTATCCAGCGAAGTCTCTTCCACCGACCTGAGCGATATTATTTTCTTCGGCTCGATTATTCTCTCTTTTGTGGCCGGCGCCATTATTGCGCGAACGATCGTGATATGGGGCATTATCCATAATGTCAGGCTGGTTTTTTGCCAGATCCTGTTTGTCGAGGGGATATTACTGACCGGCGTCTCCTTCTACGAGATGTATTTTCATGCCCTCACCAGCAACCGCGAGATTATTCTTTTTCTCTGCTTTCTGATGGGCATTCATAATTCCACCTCCACGCAGCTTTCCGGCGGTCGGGTGAGATCAACGCATATTACCGGCACGCTGACGGACGCGGGGATCGCCCTGGCCTCTGTCATGGTGGCGATGCTCCGCAGGGATTACTCCAAAGATACGGCGGCACAAAAAAGTCAGTTGAAAACCCACTTAACCACCCTTTTCTCGTTTATTTCCGGCGGTATCGTGGGGCTTATGTTGTTCAGGTGGATTGGCTTCAACGCCATGTTGATACTCGGGGGGATGCTCACCGTGGTCGCCACCGTCTCAATTATCACTGTCTCAACGCGCGTTCGACGGGTTCGTGCTTCCGTCTGAGTGCTGCAGCTGCCCCAGCAGACGCTGCATGTTGTCGTCACAGGTGATGCCCTCCGGCCGGTTGCTGAGACTGGCAACCAGCGTCAGCAGCTCTTTACGGTTTTCCTCAAGCTGCTTCTGCATCGCCTCTATCTCCGCAATACGCGTCTTAAGGGACTGGATCAGGCCCTCATGATCCCAGCGCTGTTGCGGCTGCGGCAGGAAGCGACGTATTTGCTCGAGGGTAAACCCGGTACGCTGCGCATTGTCGATGATGTTCAGCAGCGTTGCCGCATCGGTGGAATAGGCGCGGTATCCGTTCTCCTGCCTGACCGGGCGCGGCAGTAAACCTTGCGCCTCATAGAACCGAATGCGCGACGGGGCAATGCCCGTCATTTTCGACAGTTCGCCAATTTTCATTTCGTTCACTCTGGCATATTGACCTTAAAGTTTACTTTAAGCTTAAACTTTTTATACGGTCAACCGGATCGTCATCTCATCAGGGAGCTAAAATGCAAACTATTCTGGGCGCCAGCGGGCAAATCGCCCGTGAACTGACCCGCGAACTCAAACGCGGCTACACCGACGATATCAGGCTGGTCAGCCGCCATCCGCAAAAAATCAACGACAGCGATGTCACCGTTTCGGCCAATCTCCTCGATGCCGGGCAGACGCAGAACGCGGTTAACGGTAGCGACACAGTCTACTTTACTGCCGGTCTGCCGCCTGATTCCGCGCTGTGGGAACGTCAGTTTCCAGCCATGCTGGAAAATGCCCTGGAGGCCACACGGCAGGCGGGTGCAAAATTCGTCTATTTCGACAACACCTATATGTACCCCCAGAACGCGGTGCCGCAGACAGAAGAGACGCGCTTTGCCCCCCGGGGACGGAAAGGACAAGTCCGGGCAGAAATGGCCAACCGTGTGCTTGGTGAAATGCAACGGGGTGACATTCCCGTGCTCATCGGTCGCGCTCCTGAGTTCTATGGGCCCGATAAAACGCAGAGCTTCACCAATACGCTTATTATCGACAGGCTGAAGCAGCATAAGCGTCCGCGCGTTCCGGTCCGTGACGACACGCTTCGCACCCTCATCTGGACGCCGGATGCCAGCCGAGCGCTTGCCCTGCTGGGCAATACCCCTGACGCCTTCGGCCAGACGTGGCATTTACCCTGCTGCGACGAAAGGCTGACGTACCAGCAATTCGTCGCTCTCGCCTGTGAGATCTTCGGACAGCCAGCGGACTACGCCATACTCGGCAAGCTGGCCTTCGCCGCGACAGCGCTGTTTTCGCAGGGCGCCCGTGAAATACGGGAGCTGTTGCCCAGGTACGACGAGGACAACCTGTTTGATTCGACGAAATTCAAACGCCGATTCCCTGAATTTGCCGTCACCACCTACCGGCAAGGGCTGGAGGAAATCTGGCAGGAGTGGCAACGCAAAGCGGCGAAAACGGCGTAATTTTTGCCTCTCCGCCCTGCGAGCGGCTTTAAATTCGTGACAACGTCACATTTCAATCTCTTCTTTAGGACTATTCTGCCCGCCTCACAATCAGGCCTTATGCCATAAGGCCTGACCTGATGTTGCCACTAGTTTCATAGGGTTACTGATTTTCCCCCTTCGCTGGAACCCTTCCCAAACGCTTGCTATAGGACATCTACCCCTGCCGAAACATGGCATAACAACAGGCAACCGGTGGTTGCTATAACGCATGCGCACAGGGAGACACACCGCAATGCACCCATTACTCAAACGTTCGCTGCTGTTTGTCGGCGCCATTCTGGTGGTCCTCGCCCTCCTCGTCTGGGGTATTGGGCTGGAGACAATCAGAGCGCGCCAGGTAGACCTGCTCTATCTCGGGCAACAGCACATGATTCTGGTTTTCTCGTCGATGTTTTTTGCCCTGCTGGTGGGTATTCCGGCCGGGATCCTGCTGAGCCGCCCGGCGGCGCGGGGGATCGCCGAATACGTGATGCAAATCTTCAACGTCGGCAATACGCTGCCGCCGCTGGCCGTACTGGCGCTGGCGATGGTGGTGATTGGCATCGGCGATACGCCCGCCATTATCGCCCTGTTCCTCGCCTCGCTGCTGCCGATTGTGCGCAATACCTACGCCGGGCTGTGCGCGGTCCCGGCGTCGTTACTGGAAGCCGCAAACGGGATTGGGATGACCCGATGGCAGCGTCTGCGTCAGGTTGAACTGCCAAACGCCTGGCCGGTCATGCTCTCGGGGATCCGCATCGCCACCGCCATTAACGTCGGTACCGCGCCGCTGGCGTTCCTGATTGGCGCCAGCAGCTACGGCGAGCTCATTTTCCCCGGCATCTATCTGAACGATTTCCCGACCCTGATCCTCGGCGCGGCGGCCACCGCTCTGTTCGCCCTGATCCTCGATAGCCTGCTGGCGGCGCTGGGTCGCGTGATGAGTCCCCATCTCCCCCGATAACAATAACAAGGAGTTTGTATGAGACTGATTTCCTGCCTGGCGGCGCTGTGTGCCGCGGCGCTGTTTACCGGTCAGGCGATGGCGGCCCCGCTGATTCTGGCGACCAAGAGCTTTACCGAGCAGCATATTCTCTCGGCGATGACCGTGCAGTACCTGCAAAAGAAAGGCTTTCAGGTGCAGCCGCAAACCAATATCGCCACGGTAATTTCCCGTAACGCGATGATTAACAAGCAGATTGATATGACGTGGGAGTATACCGGCACGTCATTAATCATCTTTAACCACATCAACAAGCGCATGTCGCCGCAGGCGTCTTACGAGACGGTGAAACGCCTGGACGCGAAACACGGTCTGGTATGGCTCAAGCCCGCCGACATGAACAACACCTATGCCTTCGCCATGCAGCGTAAGCGCGCCGAGGCGGAACATATCAACACCATGTCAGAGATGGTGGCGAAAATTGAACAGGTCCGTAAAACCAACCCGGACAAAAACTGGCTGCTGGGTTTAGACCTGGAATTTGCCGGGCGCAGCGACGGCATGAAGCCGCTGCAGGCGGCCTATCACATGACCCTGGACCGCCCGCAGATCCGCCAGATGGATCCCGGTCTGGTCTATAACGCGGTGCGCGATGGTTTTGTTGATGCAGGACTGGTCTACACCACCGACGGGCGCGTGAAGGGCTTTGACCTGAAAGTGCTGGAGGATGATAAAGGCTTCTTCCCGAGCTATGCGGTTACCCCGGTGGTGCGTAAGGAGACGCTGGAGGCCAACCCGGGCCTGGAAGAGGCGCTCAACACCCTTTCCGCCCAGCTCAATAACGACGTTATCACCGAACTGAACAAGAAGGTGGATATCGACCATCAGTCACCGCAGCAGGTCGCCCGAGATTTCCTGCGTAGCAAACAGTTGCTGTAGGAGGCGCTATGGAGACGATTCACTACATTCTCGATAACTGGGACTACCTGCTGACCCTGACGCTGCAGCATCTGTGGCTGGTGGCGCTGGCCGTGGGCTTAGCCATTCTCATCGGCGTCCCGCTGGGCATTTTGATTGTACGTCACAAGTGGCTGGCGACGCCGGTGCTGGGACTCGCCACTATCGTGCTGACCATCCCGTCTATTGCCCTGTTTGGCCTGATGATACCGCTGTTTTCGCTGATCGGTCAGGGAATTGGCGCCCTGCCCGCCATCACGGCGGTGATTCTCTATTCGCTGCTGCCGATTGTGCGTAACCCCCACACCGCGCTCGACAGCCTGCCGCCGGGCCTGCGCGAAGCCGGGCGCGGTATCGGCATGACCTTCTGGCAGCGCCTGCGCTGGGTTGAAATTCCGATGGCACTGCCGGTGATTTTCGGCGGGATCCGCACCGCCGTGGTGATGAACATCGGCGTGATGGCGATTGCCGCGGTGATCGGCGCGGGCGGTCTCGGCCTGCTGCTGCTCAACGGTATCGGCGGAAGCGATATTCGCATGTTGATTGCGGGCGCGCTGATGATTTGTCTTTTAGCGATTGTGCTCGACTGGCTGCTGCACCGTCTGCAGGTGGTTCTGACTCCAAAGGGGATTCGATAATGATAAAACTGGAAAACCTCACCAAACACTTTTCACAGAAGCACGGCCAGACCTTCAGGGCCGTCGACAACGTCAACCTGAACGTGCCCGAAGGGGAAATGTGCGTCCTGCTCGGCCCGTCCGGCTGCGGGAAAACCACCACCCTGAAAATGATTAACCGTCTCATCACCCCCAGCAGCGGGACGATCCTGATTAACGGCGAAGACACCAGCGGCATGGACACCGTGACCCTGCGCCGCAACATTGGCTACGTGATCCAGCAGATTGGCCTGTTTCCGAACATGACCATTGAAGAGAACATCACCGTCGTACCGCGCATGCTGGGCTGGGACAAAGCGCGCTGTAAAGCCCGCGCCGAAGCGCTGATGGATATGGTGGCGATGGATCCGCATAAGTTTCTCCACCGCTATCCGCGCGAGATGTCCGGCGGGCAACAGCAGCGCATTGGCGTCATTCGCGCCCTGGCGGCAGATCCTCCGGTACTGCTGATGGATGAACCTTTCGGCGCGGTGGACCCGATCAACCGCGAGGTGATCCAGAACCAGTTCCTGGAGATGCAGCGCAAGCTGAAAAAAACCGTCATGCTGGTCAGCCACGATATCGATGAGGCCCTGAAGCTTGGCGACCGTATCGCGGTATTCCGGCAGGGGAAAATCGTCCAGTGCGCCAGCCCGGATGAACTGCTGGCGAAACCGGCGAATGAGTTTGTCGGCTCGTTCGTCGGCCAGGACCGCACCCTGAAACGCCTGCTGCTGGTCTCCGCGGGCGACGTGACCGACCAGCAGCCGACCATTACGGTACGCGGCTCTACGCCGCTTCCGGAAGCCTTTGCCACCATGGATGATAATGACATTCGTGCCGTGACGGTGGTCGATGAGCACGGCAAACCGCTGGGCTTCGTGAAGCGTCGCGAAGCGCGTAACGCCAGCGGTACCTGCGCCGATATTCTGCATCCGTTCCGCATGACCGGCAAAGCGGAAGATAACCTGCGCGTGGTCCTGTCACGTCTGTATGAGAGCAATACCAGCTGGATGCCGATTGTGGATGAGGACGGGCGCTACAACGGCGAGATTTCCCAGGACTATATTGCTGAGTACCTGAGTTCCGGCCGTACGCGTCGGGCGCTGAATATTCACAGCGACAGCTAACCTTTCCGGCCGGGCTTTGCCCGGCTTTTTCGCACGCAGACCTTTTGCTAACCCCGCGATTTCCCGCCACAATATCGTATCGTCCCCGTTTAATTACGACTCATGCAACGTCTTCATACGTATCCCGACATCCGCGCGATGTTTCGTCGACTGCTGATTGCCTCCGTCACCGGCGTGCTGGCCGCGCTGGCCGTTGCGGTGTTCCGTCACAGCATGTACCTGCTGGAGTGGCTGCTTCTCAGCAACGACAGCGGCAGCCTGGTGAATGCTGCCGCGTCGCTCTCTCCCTGGCGGCGTGCGCTGACGCCCGCACTGGGCGGGCTGGCTGCCGGGCTGCTGCTCTGGGGATGGCAACGGCTGACCGCCCAGCGGCCTCATGCGCCCACCGATTATATGGAAGCGCTGGAGACGGGCGACGGCCAGTTTGATTACGGCGCCAGCCTTGTGAAATCCCTGGCGTCGCTGCTGGTCGTGGCCAGCGGCAGCGCCATCGGGCGTGAAGGGGCGATGATCCTGCTCGCCGCTCTCGCCGCCTCCTTCTTTGCCCGGCGCTTTACGCCCAAATCCGAATGGAAGTTATGGATCGCCTGCGGTGCCGCCGCCGGGATGGCCAGCGCTTATCATGCGCCCTTAGCCGGCAGCCTGTTCATTGCAGAGATCCTGTTCGGCACCCTGATGCTGGCCTCGCTCGGCCCTGTAGCGATCGCCGCGGTCGTGGCGCTTCTCACCACGCAGCTCCTCGCACCGGGCGCGGGTACGCTCTACGCCGTGCATCTGAGCGGTATGCTCACCGCGGCGGATTATGGCCTGCTGGTCGCCATGGGTCTGCTGGCAGGGCTCTGCGGACCGCTGCTGATGTGGCTGATGGACTTCAGCCACGGGCTGTTCCTGCGTCTTAAACTTTCTCCGCCGTGGCAGCTGGCGCTCGGCGGTTTGATCGTCGGGCTGCTGTCCCTCCTCACGCCTAAGGTGTGGGGGAATGGCTACAGCGTGGTTCAGGCTTTTCTGCTCGCCCCGCCGGTCCTGACGGTGATTGCCGGGGTGTTTATCTGTAAATTGCTGGCGGTGCTGGCCAGCAGCGGCTCAGGAGCGCCGGGCGGGGTATTTACGCCCACGCTGTTTGTCGGCATGGCGACAGGCATGCTTTTCGCCCAACTCTTCGCGCTGTGGTTACCGGGGTCTGAAACGGCGATTTTGCTGGGGCTGGCGGGGATGGCAACGCTGCTCGCCGCCACCACCCATGCGCCTATTATGTCGGCGCTGATGGTCTGTGAAATGACCGGACAATATTTTTTACTGCCCGGTTTGCTGGTCGCCTGCGTGCTGGCGTCCGTGCTGTCGCGAACGTTACGCCACGACTCGGTCTACGGTCAACACGCCACCGAGGGCCGAGAGATCGATGTATTGCGCTAACTCGCGCTGTTCGGCGCGGGGCAGATAAGGCAATTCTCCCACCAGCGGCCCCGGTAGCTTGGTGCTCAGCACGTCGATGATTTCAGCGTAGTGCGCCAGGCCCGGGTTGATCCGGTTTGCCACCCAGCCAATCAGCGGCAGGCCGTCATTGGCAATCGCCTGCGCGGTCAGCAGCGCATGGTTGATGCACCCTTCCTGGATACCCACGACCATAACCACCGGAAGCTGTTCCTGCACCACCCATTCAGAGAGCGGACGCAGGTCATTCATCAGGCTGCGCCAGCCGCCCGTGCCTTCAACCACCACGTGATCGACCTTCTCGCTGAGGTTCGCCAGCCCGTCGGACAGCAGCGGATAATTGATCATACCGCTGTGCGCCACGCTGCTCTCCTCTTCGCTCAACGCAACAGGATTGACCGCGTGATAAGGCAGTTCCAGTGACGAGACGCTTTGCAGTACCAGGGCGTCTTTATTACGCAATCCCTCTGGCGTCTCTTTACTCCCTTTTGCGACCGGCTTGTACCCTGCCACGCGTTTACCGCTTGCTGCCAGCGCCTGCAGCAATGCGCGGGATACGACGGTCTTGCCGACAGAGGTATCTGTACCAGTAACAAAGAAACGCTTAAGCATGACTCACTCCACCTCTTGGGTATGCTTCGAAAATATAAACCAGGTAAATAATTCAGTGGAGGAAGTCTACGGGATGCGTGCGCTACCCGGCTTGAGATAGCGCAATTTTTCTTACATCTGCGGAAAAGAGTTAGCCCTGCAGCAGGCGAATCAGCAGCGAGCCGTTATACATGGCGTCCTTGACCAGCGCTGCGCCGGCCATCGTCCCCTGGTTGGAAAACTGGGTGCTTTCTACCGCAATATTTTTGCTGTACGCAGGGAGCGACTGCTGGTGAATGCAGGCCGAGATCGCCGGGAACAGGATCTCCGCCGCCTGGCTGAGCGGCGAGCCAATGAGGATTTTTTGCGGGTTAAAGAGGTTCACCATGATGGCCAGAATGCGGCCCACGTTATTCCCCACGCCGGTAATGATGTCCTTCGCCAGCAGATCGCCCTGGCGCGCCGCGGCGCAGAGTGAATCTACCGTCAGGGGTTGTCCGTGCAGCGAAGAGCTCATGGACTGGCCGAGCCTTACCTGCGCCAGCTCCAGCACGCTTTCCACGCTGGCAATGGTCTCCAGACAGCCGTGGTTGCCGCAATAGCAACGCTTACCGTACGGGTCGACCTGAGTATGGCCAATCTCCACCAGGCTGCTGCTGCCAGCGTGGAGAAGACGCCCGTCGGTGATCACGCCCGCCCCGACGTTATGGTCGATGACCACCTGAATCACATCCCGCGCACCGCGCGAGGCACCAAACAGCGCCTCCGCCATTGTCCAGGCGCTGATGTCATGCTGAATATAGACCGGCACGCCGGTATGGTTTTTCAGCACTTCACCCAGCGGCATCTCTTTGACGTCGTCGTAAAACGGCATGCGGTGAACAATGCCATTTTCGGTATCAATGATGCCCGGCATGGTGATGGCAATCGCCGTTAAGCGTTCCAGCCGCTGCTGATGACGGATAAAGAAGCGATCGATATGCGACACAATCGACTCGAGGAGCGGTTGCTCAGCATTGAGCGGCAGCTCAAGCCGGTCTTCCACCACCAGCTTGCTGCTCAGATCCCGCAGGGCAAGGAAGATCTCCCCCCGGCTGATGCGCAGTGACAGGTAGTGCCAGGCTTCCGTCTCGACCACCAGCCCGACTGCCGGACGGCCACGGCTGCCCGGCTCCTGAATTTCCGTTTCCTGAACCAGGTGCGCTTCCAGCATTTCGCGGACAATCTTGGTGATACTGGCAGGTGCCAGTTGTGCCAGGCGCGAAAGATCGATACGCGAAACCGGACCAAGCTGATCAATCAGGCGATATACCGCGCCAGCGTTGGTCTGCTTAATCTGATCAATGTGCCCTGGCTGACTATCAGCAACCACCTCGTACTCCCTTATTTTCGAGCATCGAAATAAACTTTTGGCTATGGTGAAGCACTTCCATGGCCGGCGTCAAATATTTACTTAGCCATGTGATTTACCGCACGTTTTTACCCCCTTTTGCCACAAAATCTCGCCCCGATGAGGCGTTAATGAGCTGCTGTTTGAAACGCTGTGCGGCATGACTCTGTTCACGATGTTTTGACCAGACCAGCCACATCTCTGACACGGCATCCTCTTGCGCGAGGGGAACCCAGCGCATTTCGCGCAACTGTACCCGCTTAAAGGAGGCCGGAAGAATAGAAACCCCCAGCCCGGCGGCGACCAGGCCAATAATGGTCATTGCCTCCCCCACTTCCTGAGTTATAACCGGGGCAAGATCGTAGCGGCGCATCAGCCCCAGGATATCGTCATACAGCCCCGTCCCGACCTGCGGGTCAAAAAAGACAAACGGCTCTGTTGCCAGTTCGGCCAGTGAAACCGTCGGACGCGAGGCCAGGGGGTGATCGTGAGGGATCATAGCCATCAGCGGCTCGCGCAGAATCACCTGCCATGCCAGCGTGTCCGGCAGTTGGGTATTACGCATCAACCCCAGATCCAGCGTACCTTCATTGAGCGGCGCGATCTGCTCGCGGGTATTGATTTCACGCGTCTGAATATGAACATCGGGGAAATGGCGGCGAAATGACGACAAGGTCTCCGAGACGGCGCTGATAAACGGTGCGGAGGAGGTAAAGCCAATTCGCAGTTCCCCCGTCTCACCGAGATACAGCCGATCAGCCCGGGCGGCGGCATCCTCAACCATATTCAGGATCTGTCGGCTGTCGACAAGAAACTGTTTCCCCGCCGCCGTCAGGCTCACGCTGCGGTTGGTGCGGGCCAGAAGACGCGCTCCGACCTGCTGCTCCAGGATCTGAATCTGCTGGCTTAAGGGCGGCTGAGAAATATTCAGCCGTGCCGCCGCACGGCCAAAATGCAGCTCCTCAGCGACAGCGACAAAATAGCGAAGGTGACGCAGCTCGATATTCATATTTTTAAAGTATCATTTGAGATTATTAATATATTAGACAGAATATTTACATTTTCCTACCCTGAAGGTGTGGTCATACCCGTCACCAGAAATCACGGGGATGTTTAAGCAAGGAAACTGTGTGAGTCGTACAACTACGATTGGTATCGATCCGGCAAGCGATATCAATGATTTACCTGCAGCATCGCAGCCGGTTCAGTTCATTAAACGTGGTACCCCCCAATTTATGCGCGTCACGCTGGCGCTCTTTTCAGCCGGTCTGGCAACCTTCGCCCTGCTCTATTGTGTTCAGCCGATCCTGCCCGTGCTTTCGCACGAATTTGGCGTATCGCCTGCCAGCAGCAGCGTATCGCTTTCCATTTCAACCGCTATGCTGGCGATTGGCCTGCTCTTTACCGGCCCGCTGTCCGACGCCATCGGCCGTAAACAGGTAATGGTGACCGCCCTGATGCTGGCCTCGGTCTGTACGTTGCTCTCAACGATGATGACCAGCTGGCACGGCATTCTGGTGATGCGCGCGCTGATTGGACTATCGCTCAGCGGGGTGGCGGCAGTCGGGATGACCTACCTCAGCGAGGAGATCCACCCGAGTTTTGTGGCGTTCTCGATGGGGCTTTACATCAGCGGGAACTCGATTGGCGGCATGAGCGGACGCCTGCTGAGCGGGGTTTTCACGGACTTCTTTAGCTGGCGAATTGCGCTGGCGGTGATCGGCTGTTTTGCGCTGGCATCCGCACTGATGTTCTGGAAAATTCTGCCGGAGTCGCGCCATTTTCGTCCAACCTCGCTGCGCCCAAAAACGCTGTTTATCAATTTCCGCCTGCACTGGCGCGATAAGGGACTGCCGCGCCTGTTCCTGACCGGCTTCCTGCTGATGGGCGCCTTCGTTACGCTGTTTAACTATATTGGCTATCGCCTGATGCTTTCTCCGTGGCATCTGAGCCAGGCGGTGGTGGGTTTGCTTTCCGTGGCGTACCTGACCGGCACCTGGAGTTCGCCGAAAGCCGGGGCGATGACCGCACGCTATGGGCGCGGTCCGGTGATGCTGTTCTTCACGGCGGTGATGCTCGTTGGCCTGCTGCTGACCCTCTTCTCCTCCCTGTGGCTGATTTTTGCCGGCATGCTGCTCTTCTCCGCAGGGTTCTTTGCCGCCCACTCGGTCGCCAGCAGCTGGATTGGCCCGCGCGCACGGCGTGCCAAAGGACAGGCATCGTCGCTGTATCTGTTTAGCTATTATCTGGGTTCCAGCATCGCCGGGACGCTCGGCGGCGTGTTCTGGCATCACTACGGCTGGAACGGCGTGGGCGGCTTTATCGCGCTGATGCTCTGCGCGGCGCTGCTGGTGGGGAGAAGTCTTCATAAACGTCTGAGGTGACACGCTAGCGGGAAGATGTCCGGTAAGACGAGCGCTACGGATAAACGGCACCAGCGTACTGGTGCCGTTTTACGTTCAGGAATCCCAGGCCTGCTCTATCTTACCGGCTTCAAACTGCGGAGGCGGTTTCCGAAAACGGCGCGGTAGCCACGTCAGGTAAAGGATCCCCAGTGCCGCCCAGATGAGGCCAAGCGTCAGGGACGTCGCTTCGAGGTTTATCCACAGCACGCCGACCGTTACGGCACCAATGAGTGGCAACAGGAGATAGTGGAACCGATCTTTCCACGTTTTGTTCAGCCCCTTACGCCGCCAGAAATGGTTGTACACCGAGAGATTAACAAACGTAAACGCCACCAGCGCGCCAAAGTTGATCAGCGCCGTCGCGGTCACGAGATCAAAGTACAGGGCCGACAGCGCCACGATCCCCACCATAATGACGTTCAAAGCCGGCGTACGCCATTTCGGATGCACGTAACCAAACACCCGCTCCGGAAAGACGTTGTCACGCCCCATCACATACAACAAGCGTGAGACGCTGGCGTGCGAGGCCAGGCCTGAAGCGAGCGTATTCACAAACGTGGTACACAGAAACACCGACTGGAAGAGCTTGCCGCCCACGTACAGCGCGATTTCCGGCAGCGCGGCGTCCGGGTTCTTGAAGCGCGCGATCGTCGGGAAAAAGAGCTGCATGAAAAACGAGGCAACAATAAATATCAGCCCGCCATACAGTGCGGTCAGGAAAATGGCTTTGGGGATCACCCGCGCCGCGTTTGGCGTCTCCTCCGAGAGCGTGGTGACCGCGTCAAAGCCGAGGAAAGAGAAGCAGACGATAGTCGCGCCGGTAATAATCGGGATCAGGTGTGCGTTCTCGCTGATAAACGGCTGGAGCGACCAGACGGTGCCGACGCCCTCCCCCTTGTGCAGGCCATGCACCACGAGTATGACAAATACCACCATGATGGCGATCTGTACCAGCACAAACAGGGTATTAAAGTTGGCGACCAAATTAACGCTCTTCAGGTTCGCCAGTGTCAGGATCGTCACAAACCCCACCACCCAGACCCACGGCGGGACTTCAGGGAACAACGCGGAAAGGTAGATCTTCGCCAGCAGCACGTTGATCATCGGCAGGAAGAGATAGTCCAGCAGCGATGACCAGCCGACCATAAAACCCAGGTGGGGTCCGATCGATTTCTGCGTGTAGGTGTACGCAGAGCCCGCTTCCGGGAACTGTCGTACCAGCTTGCCGTAGCTGATGGCGGTAAACATGACGCCAGCCAGCGCCAGGAGATACGAGGCGGGCACGTGGCCATTGCTGATACCGGACACAATGCCGAAGGTATCAAACACGGTCATGGGGGTGAGGTAAGCCAGCCCCATCATGACCACCTGCCAGAGCTTGAGGGAGCTGCGCAGCCGGGTTCTTCCGGCCATGCCCGGCGAGTCAAGAGACGTGTTAGTCGCCATAAACCGTCCCCCCCATGCTTACTGTGGTTTGCAATCGCGTTGTCCTTAACGCAAACCTGCTTAGCAAAGGGGGAAGTTGTAAAGAACACACGCGATCGGACCAGCACACCGTCTCTGGCTCGCACTCACAGCAGGAGCCTGACCGACCCCCTTCGCCCTGCGGATAGTTGAACATCTGCATCATTTCCTACCTCGTCACACAGTGTCGTTAAGAAAATCCCTGTGCCGCCTGCGCTCCATAACGCGACTCCCGGGAGATAGCTGGCGTGCCAGCGAACAGTTCGGCCAGGCTCCGCGCAGGCCGTTTGGTGATACGTGCGCGATGAAACAAAGCGGCCCCTTACCGGGGCACGTCATCAGGCGTTTTTCAGCATCCACTCGATTTCCGTTTCGGTAATCAGGCGTTCAAACTGCAGTAATTCATCATTTTTGCAGGCGTGATAGACGTGGCAGAAACGTTCGCCCAGGCGCTCGCGAAGGTGATCGTTTTGCATAAATTCCCACAGCGCATCGCTCTGACGAATCGGGAACGGCAGTCCGTCCTGCTCCAGACCATTACCTTCAACTTCTTCCTGCAGGGGTAAATCGTTATCCAGACCATGTAAAATCCCGGCAAAAATCGCCGCCATCACCAGATACGGATTCGCGTCTGCCCCCGCCACCCGGTATTCGACCCGATGGTTATGGCGATCGCCGCAGGGGATACGCAGGGCAACGGTGCGATTATTGTGTCCCCATGACGCCTGCGTCGGCACGTACATTCCCGGCTGGAAACGGCGGTAGGAGTTGACGTTCGGTGCCAGCAGCGCCATGGACGCTGGCATCAGATCGATCATCCCGGCCAGCGCGCGTTTCAGCAGCGCGGAATCCTCGCCGCTGGCGTCTGCGAACACGTTCTCACCTCTGTTGTTTTGCATGCTGATGTGGATATGCATCCCACTGCCCGCATGCTCTTCATACGGCTTTGCCATAAACGTGGCGTGCATCTTATGTTTTTCCGCCATCTGCCTGACGAGACGTTTTAGCGCCAGCGCATCATCGCAGGCATCGAGCACGTTTTCCGTATGGTGCAGGTTAATCTCAAACTGGCCCGGGGAGGCCTCAGCCACTGCCCCGTCGGCGGGGATCAACTGCAGCTGCGCCAGTTCGTCGATGTCATTCAGCACGTCAGCAAAGTGGTTCAGATTATCAACCGAGTAGACCTGACTCTGAGTGTTACGCACGTCGGTGCCCGGCGCGCAGGGGGGCTGCAGATAGCCATCGGCATCGCGTTTACGGTCAAGTAAATAGAACTCCAGCTCTACCGCTACCACGGGGAACAGACCGCGCTGGCGCAGCTGCTGCCAGAGTCGGTTGAGTACGTTCCGCGGCTCAACGTCAAAGGGAGCGCCATCTTCATCGACCATGGTGAGCTGCACCTGACCAATGTATTCCGGGTCGGCGGCGGACGGTGTCAGGGTGCCCGGCACCGGCACACAGATACAGTCCGGCTCGCCGAGCTCCTGCCCCAGGCCCGCCTCTTCCACTACGTTACCTAAAATGTCCATAGCGAAAACCGATGCCGGGAAATAGCAGCCTTTTTCAAGTTTGCTCAGCCCGGCAACCGGGATGCGTTTGCCGCGAAAACAGCCGTTCAGGTCGGTCAGGAGGACATCAATAAACTGGGTGTCAGGATACTTTTCTAAATAGCGCTTCACTTCCTGTGTGAAGGGGCTGCCCCGCCTCTCATCCGTGTGCTGCACAAAGTTCTCAACTTCTACGATATTGGTTTCCATGATTTACCACCGTTTTTGGGATTTGCGTTCGCTGCTCTGGACTGTCAAATATAATGTCCACCCTATCGAATCTGTATGCAAATAATTTGTTTGTCAAATGTTAAATTAAGTTTGCAAAAGGCAGATCCCGTTGCTAGATTGAGAAAATATTGAACGAAAAGGCCGTTTAACAGGCGATAATGGCCTAAATTTAGTCCACTTTGTGAGGGCGATCATGGAAAATATAATGAACAAGCCAGTCATTGGCGTGGTGATGTGTAGAAACAGGCTTAAGGGTCATGAGACCCAGACCCTGCAAGAAAAGTACCTGAATGCCATTATTAACGCGGGAGGCTTACCTATTGCCTTACCGCATGCGCTGGCGGAGCCAGAGTTCATTACCGCTCTGCTGCCCACCCTGGACGGGATTTACCTTCCGGGCAGCCCCAGTAACGTGCAGCCGCACCTGTATGGTGAAAACGGCGATGAGCCTAACGCCGATCCCGGGCGAGATCTTCTGAGTATGGCGTTGATTGCCGCCGCGCTCGAAAGGCGCATCCCCATTTTCGCCATCTGCCGGGGGCTGCAGGAACTGGTTGTTGCGACGGGAGGGACGCTGTATCGCCGCCTGTTCGAGCAGAACGACCTGCTTGAGCACCGGGAAGATCCTGAACTGCCGGTTGAGCTACAATACGCCCCGTCTCATGAAGTTCAGGTTCAGGAGGGAGGACTGCTGTCTCAATTAATACCAGGCTGTAACACATTTTGGGTAAACTCGTTACACGGGCAAGGTGCTCGAACGTTAGGACCACGGCTCCGCGTGGAGGCCCGCTCGACGGACGGGCTGGTCGAAGCGGTTAGCGTTCATGACCACCCTTTTGCCCTCGGTGTGCAATGGCACCCCGAATGGAACAGCAGCGAGTACGCCCTGTCCCGTATGTTGTTTGAAGGTTTTATCACCGCCTGTCAAAGCCACATTGCCGAGAAGCAACGGCTTTGACCACTACCGTAAAGGAAATGCAACTATGAGCGATGACGGACTGGCGCCAGGGAAACGTCTGTCTGAGATCCGCCAGCAGCTGGGTCTCTCGCAGCGGCGTGCCGCCGAACTGTCTGGGTTAACACACAGTGCCATCAGCACCATTGAGCAGGACAAAGTCAGTCCTGCCATCAGTACGCTACAAAAGCTGCTGAAAGTCTATGGGCTGTCGCTCTCGGAATTCTTTTCGGAACCGGAAAAACCTGATGAACCACAGGTGGTTATTAATCAGGAAGACCTTATCGAAATAGGCAGTCAGGGGGTTTCGATGAAGCTGGTTCATAACGGAAATCCGAACCGTACGCTGGCGATGATTTTTGAAACTTACCAGCCTGGAACCACGACCGGAGAGAGGATCAAACACCAGGGTGAGGAGATCGGTACGATACTGGAAGGTGAAATATTATTGACCATTAATGGCCAGCAATATCACCTGGTTGCGGGGCAGAGCTATGCCATCAATACCGGCATACCGCACAGCTTCAGCAACACCTCGGCAGGCATCTGCCGCATTATCAGTGCCCACACCCCCACCACGTTCTAATAACCACTCAGTCCCGGCGTAAGCACGCTTACGCCGGGACAAATAAAAACGATCAATGTCGGCATTCAACGGGTTAATTCCCGGGATGCCTCACGGCTTCGTATTGCCTGAAACGGCCATGCCTTTATTTATCTGATTGCGAAAGAAAGGAGTGAATATGCATTTTCAGCACCTGACTTACTGGCAGGATAAAGCAAAAAACAGCGCCATTGAGACCCGGTTATTTATTAACGGTGTTTATTGTGACGCCGCCGATAATGCCACGTTTGCAACCGTCAATCCTGCTACCCAACAGACGCTGGCGAACGTGGCCCGGGGCATGCAGGCGGACGTGGACCGCGCGGTTCAGGCCGCGCGTGAGGTATTTGAGCGCGGTGACTGGTCGCAGGCGTCGCCGGCGCAGCGCAAGGCCGTGCTAAATAAGCTCGCCGATCTGATGGAACGACACGGCGAAGAGCTGGCCTTGCTGGAAACACTGGACACCGGTAAACCCATCCGCCACAGCCTGCGCGACGATATTCCCGGTGCGGCTCGCGCCATTCGCTGGTACGCCGAAGCGGCGGATAAAGTCTACGGCGAAGTGGCGCCTACGGGTCCGGGCGAGCTGGCGATGATCGTGCGCGAGCCGATCGGGGTTGTCGCGGCCATCGTCCCCTGGAACTTCCCGCTGCTGCTGGCCTGCTGGAAGCTGGGCCCGGCGCTGATCGCGGGCAATAGCGTGGTATTGAAACCGTCGGAGAAATCACCGCTCACCGCCCTGCGGCTGGCCGGGCTGGCGAAAGAGGCGGGTCTGCCGGACGGCGTGCTGAATGTGATAAGCGGTTACGGCCACGAAGCGGGCCAGGCGCTGGCACTGCATCCGGAGGTTGAGGTGCTGACGTTTACCGGCTCAACCCGTACCGGCAAGCAGCTGTTAAAGGACGCGGGAGAAAGCAACATGAAGCGCGTCTGGCTGGAGGCCGGCGGCAAGAGCGCCAACATTATCTTTGCCGACTGCCCGGACCTGGACAAGGCCGTGAGCGCGACCGCCGCCGGGATATTTTACAACCAGGGGCAAGTCTGTATCGCCGGTACCCGCCTGCTGCTTGAAGACAGCATCGCCGATGACTTTCTGGCAAGGCTGAAAGCGCAGGCCAGTCACTGGCAGCCGGGCGATCCGCTCGACCCTGACAACACGATGGGGATGCTCATCGACGCCGGGCACGCCGATACCGTCCACACATTTATTCGCGAGGGATCCCGGAAAGGTACGCTGCTGCTGGACGGGCGGGAACAATCGTGGCCTTGTGCAGTCGGTCCAACCATTTTTGTCGACATCGACCCTGACTCCCCGCTGTGCCGGGACGAGATTTTCGGGCCAGTGCTGGTCGTCACCCGTTTTAAAACCGAAGAGGAAGCCTTAACGCTGGCCAACGACAGTGAATATGGGCTTGGCGCGGCGCTATGGACCCGCGATCTCTCCCGCGCGCATCGCATGAGCCGCCGCCTGAAAGCAGGCTCGGTCTTCGTCAATAACTATAACGACGGTGATATGACCGTCCCCTTTGGCGGCTATAAGCAGAGCGGCAACGGTCGCGATAAGTCCCTGCACGCGCTCGAAAAATTTACTGAACTGAAAACCATCTGGATTGCTCTGGAGTCTCAATCATGACCGAACATACCACCAGCTACTACGCGGCCAGCGCGAACGCTTACGAACCTTTCCCGACGCTTAACGAGTCGATCAGCTGTGACGTGTGCGTGGTGGGCGGCGGCTATACCGGCCTCTCCTCCGCGCTGCATCTCGCCGAAATGGGCTACGACGTGGTGCTCCTTGAAGGGGCGCGCATTGGCTTCGGCGCCAGCGGACGCAACGGCGGCCAGTTGGTTAACTCCTACAGCCGCGATATCGACGTGATTGAGAAAAACTACGGACCCGATGCCGCCAGAGTCCTCGGGAGCATGATGTTTGAAGGCGGAGAGATCATCCGGGAGCGTATCCAGCGCTATCAGATTCAGTGCGACTATCGTCCCGGCGGGTTGTTTGTGGCGTTAAACCATAAGCAGCTGGAAACGCTGGAGGAGCAAAAAGCCAACTGGGAACGCTACGGCAACACGCAGCTGGAGCTGCTGGACGCCAACGCCATCCGTCGGGAAGTCGACAGCGAACGCTATACCGGCGCGCTGCTGGACCGCAGCGGGGGACACATTCATCCGCTGAACCTGGCGATCGGCGAAGCGGACGCCATTCGCCTGAACGGCGGGCGGGTGTATGAGCAGTCCCCGGTCACCGCCATTCAGCACACCAGCCCCGCCGTGGTGAGCACACAGCATGGTCAGGTGACGGCCCGCTACGTGATCGTCGCCGGGAATGCCTATCTGGGCGATAAGATAGAACCGGAACTGGCAAAACGCAGCATGCCCTGCGGCACTCAGGTGGTGACCACCGCCCCGCTGCCGGAAGAGGTAGCCCGCACGCTGATCCCCAATAACTACTGCGTGGAAGATTGTAACTACCTGCTGGATTACTATCGTCTCACCGCCGACAACCGCCTGCTGTACGGCGGTGGCGTAGTCTATGGCGCACGCGATCCGGACGATGTCGAGCGACTGGTGATGCCAAAGCTGCTGAAAACCTTCCCTCAGCTGGCCGGCGTCAAAATCGACTACCGCTGGACAGGCAACTTCCTGCTGACCCTGTCGCGTATGCCGCAGTTTGGTCGTCTGGATAAAAACATCTATTACATGCAGGGCTACAGCGGCCACGGCGTGACCTGCACCCACCTGGCCGGACGGCTGATCTCGGAACTGTTGCGCGGTGACGCTGAGCGCTTTGATGCGTTTGCCAACCTCCCGCATTACCCCTTCCCGGGCGGCCGCAGCCTGCGGATTCCATTTACGGCGATGGGCGCGGCGTATTACAGCCTGCGCGATCGTCTTGGCGTATGATCGTTTTGAAAAAGGGTATCTGACATGAGTAACCAGGAATTTCATCAGCGCAGACTTTCTGCCACCCCGCGCGGCGTAGGCGTAATGTGTAATTTCTTTGCCCGCACGGCGGAGAATGCCACCCTTACCGACGTGGAAGGCAACGACTATATTGATTTCGCCGCCGGGATCGCGGTGCTGAATACCGGCCATCGTCATCCTGAACTGGTGGCCGCAGTGGAAAAACAGCTTCACCAGTTCACCCACACGGCCTACCAGATTGTGCCGTATGAAAGCTATGTTTCATTAGCCGAGAAACTTAACGAGCTGGCCCCGGTCCAGAGCCCGGCTAAAACGGCGTTCTTCACCACGGGCGCAGAAGCGGTGGAAAACGCCATTAAAATCGCCCGGGCCCACACCGGCAGACCGGGTGTGATTGCCTTCGGGGGAGGCTTTCACGGCCGAACCTATATGACCATGGCCTTAACCGGCAAGGTCGCGCCTTATAAGCTGGGATTTGGCCCCTTCCCGGGGTCGGTTTATCACGTGCCGTATCCCTCTGAGCTGCACGGCATCACGACACAGGATGCCATTACGGCGATAGAACGCCTGTTCAAAGCGGACATTGAGGCGAAACAGGTGGCGGCGATTATTTTTGAACCCATCCAGGGGGAAGGCGGATTCAACGTCGCCCCGCCAGAGCTGGTGGCCGCCATCCGCCGAATCTGTGATGAGCACGGGATCGTGATGATTGCCGACGAAGTGCAGAGCGGCTTCGCCCGTACGGGTAAACTGTTTGCCATGGAACACTACGCCGACAAGCCCGACCTGATGACGATGGCTAAAAGCCTGGCAGGCGGAATGCCGCTGTCTGGCGTGGTGGGTCGCGCCGAAATCATGGACGCGCCAGCTCCCGGCGGTCTGGGGGGGACCTATGCAGGCAACCCGCTTGCGGTGGCCGCCGCGCACGCGGTGCTGAATATTATCGACAACGAGTCGCTGTGCGAGCGCGCCCGTCATCTGGGCGATCGACTGAAAGCCACGCTGGAGGAGATCCAGGGTACCTTTCCCGCGCTCGTGGCGATAAGGGGAAGAGGATCGATGATTGCGGCGGAGTTTTTTGATCCCGAAAGCCGTGAACCTTCGGCCGCCATCGCGCAGGCGATCCAGCAAAAAGCTCTCGCTCAGGGCCTTCTGTTATTGATCTGCGGCCAGTATGGCAACGTGATCCGTTTCCTTTATCCGCTGACCATTCCGGATGCCCAGTTCACCCAGGCGCTGGCGATCCTGCAACAGGTTATGCGTGATAAGGCCTAAGTGCCCAGCGAAAACCGTCTGCCGGGATGCCGGCGACGGTTTCAGCGAAGGAGATCTGCAGAGATCTCCTCCGTGTGGGAAATGTTGGGGAATTTGGTCTGTTTCATTGTATGCTCCCTGAAACACATCCCTGGCAAGAGGAAAAACAATTGCAAAAAATATCCGCCTATCAGTCACTTGTGAAAACCTTCCAGCGCCTCTCCCGTTTCTCGCACCTCTCCTCCATCGCCAGCTGGGACATGTTCACCATGATGCCGCCTGGCGGCAGCGCCGCGCGCGGCGAAGCGCTGGCAGAAATGAGCGTCCTGCAACACCAGATCCTGACCGATAAGAAAGTGGGCGATCTGCTGGCTGCGGCAGCAGGTGAAGATCTGAATGACGTCGAACGCGCCAACCTGCGGGAAATGACGCGTCAATATCAGCAGGCCTCGCTGCTGCCGGAATCGCTGGTGGAGGCCAAATCCCTGGCGGGGAGCAAGTGTGAACACGCCTGGCGCACCCAGCGTCCCGCTAATGACTGGCAGGGATTTTCCACCAACCTGAAAGAGGTGGTCAAACTCAGCCGCGAAGAGGCTCGCCTGCGGGCCGAAGACAAAGGGTGCACACCGTACGACGCACTGCTGGATATTTTTGAGCCCGACATGACCAGCGCCCGTCTGGACGTTCTGTTCGGTGATATGAAATCCTGGCTGCCGGACCTGCTGGCAAGCGTGGTGGAAAAACAGGCTCAACGGTCGTTTGTTCCCCCGCAGGGCCCCTTCCCAACGGCAACACAGCGCGAGCTGGGGCTGGAAGCGATGAAGATGCTCGGCTTCGATTTTAACGGCGGTCGCCTGGACGTGAGTGCGCACCCGTTCTGCGGCGGCGTACCGGAGGACGTGCGCATCACCACGCGCTATGACGAAGATGAACTGCTCAGCGCGCTGTTTGGCGTGATCCACGAAACCGGACACGCGCGCTACGAACAAAACCTGCCGCGCGCCTGGGCAGGACAGCCGATTGCCCTCGCCCGCTCAACCGCGATCCACGAATCCCAAAGCCTGTTCTTTGAAATGCAGCTTGGCCGTAGCGAGGCCTTCCTTAAACATCTTCTCCCTGCGGTGCACGCCCGCTTTGGCAGCCAGGCGGCGTTCAGCGAAGAGAACTTTATCGCCTGGAACCAGCGCGTGAAGCCGGGCTATATCCGCGTGGATGCCGATGAGGTGAGCTACCCGGCGCACGTGGTGCTGCGCTATGAGATTGAGCGCGCGCTGATCAACGGCGAGATCGAGGTGGACGACATTCCCGCCCTGTGGGACGAAAAAATGCAGGCCTGGCTTGGGTTATCCACCAAAGACAACTACCGCAACGGCTGTATGCAGGATATTCACTGGACCGACGGTGGATTTGGTTACTTCCCGTCGTATACGCTGGGGGCCATGTATGCCGCACAGCTGTTCCATGCGGCGAAAACGGCGCTTCCGGATCTGCAGTCCTCAATCGCTGAAGGTGATTTTTCGGCGCTGTTTGACTGGTTGCGCCAGAACATCTGGCAGCATGGCAGCCGCTTTACCACCTCGCAGTTGATTACCCTGGCGACGGGAGAAGATCTCAATATCCGTTACTTCCGCGAACATCTCACTTCACGTTATTTGTAATTCCCTTCTGCCGGAGCGCGCTCCGGCACTTTCCTTGCCCTTCTGCATAATAAGATGATTTTGCACATTTCTTTCCGAGCGCACTTAAGGTATGTAGTTAAATCCTGGCCATATAAATACACCGCAATCAGGCCAGGGTTAACAATAAATAAAGGGATGATTAATGAAAGGCATAATGAAAACGATGGCGTTAGCCGTACTGTGTGCGACGAGTTTAAGCACCTTCGCGGCCGTGGATAACACTCCGCAAGAAGCATATAACGATATCACCCACTCTCTCGCTGACCTCCAGCCCATCACATTTCAGGCTCCCGCAGAAAAATACAAGCTACTGGTGTTTATTGATAACCAGTGCATCTACTGCAGCAACGTGGTGAAAAACGTCAGGCAGTATACGGATGCCGGTTTGACCATGTCGTTTTTGACCGTTGCCCCCGACGCTATTCGCGACTCGGTCATTGAGGATATGGGGCGCGTCTGGTGTTCAACCGACAGGGTCAAAAGCCTGCAAAAAGCGATGACGGGTTTTTTACCGGATAACGACACAACGCAGGCCTGTTCCGACCGGATCGCTCGCCAGTCTGCGCTGGCTGAAAGGCTGGGCATCAACATCACACCGTTCATGGTGGTCATTGAGCCTGAATCACGCTCGATTGCTGGTAGCCAGCCACCGGCTGCAATTCTGGCTGCGTTAAAGAAATAGCCCTCACGTGTACGAACGGGCCTGTTCGTACACGCTTCTCCCCCTTTGTACATTCCGTTACACGCCGATACCAATCACTCACGGAAACCCCGAAATTACAGGGATATAGTTATCTCAACGGCCCCGCAGTGGGGTTAAATGAAAAACCAAATTCGAGGGTATGAACATGAATAAAGTATTAGCTCTGGTTGTTGCCGCTGCTATGGGTCTGTCTTCTGCTGCGTTCGCTGCTGAGACTACTGCAACTGCTCCAGCTGCCGCTGCGCCAGCTGCAACCACCACCGCTGCGCCTGCAAAAGCGGTACACCACAAGAAACATCATAAAGCCGCTAAACCAGCTGCTGAGCAAAAAGCGCAAGCGGCTAAAAAGCACCACAAAAAAGCCGTAAAACAAGACGCGACTAAGCCAGCTGTAGAGCAGAAAGCGCAGGCCGCTAAAAAGCACCACAAAAAAGCGACCAAACCGGCTGTAGAACAGAAAGCGCAGGCTGCTAAAAAGCACCACAAAAAAGCAGTAAAACACGAAGCTGCTAAACCAGCTGCACAGCCAGCTGCGTAAGAGTACAAGCTTAACCGTGCCCTTCGGGGCACGTTGGTAAACCGGCGCTGAACCGGAAAAGGTTCCGCGCCGTTTTTTTATCCGGAGGGCGTATGCTGCGACGCTATCGGTTTGAGCTGATTCTGATCCTGCTTATTTTATGCGCGCTCATCGCCAGCCATTTTTATCTTTCCTGAATGTAGCACGCTGATTTTACTCCCACTTTAGCGCTGTCCCGTCTATAGTATTTTCATAGGGTTCACTTTTAATAATCATAATTACCCCCACCAGAGTGTGATATGCGTAAATCTGTTGTGTTGTTACTGGGAACGTTTGGTCTTTTTTCTGGATTCTCACATGCGGATGATGGCGGTGATGACACCATTAGCGCGAAAGAGCTAAAGACGCTTTTTTTCGGTCATGACGACCGCACGCGCGTCGCCGATCCCACCCAGGCTCCCTGGGATGCTATAGGTCAGCTGGAAACCGCCAGCGGTAACTTATGTACCGCCACGTTGATTACCCCGCAGCTTGCCCTGACGGCAGGCCACTGTCTGTTAACGCCGCCAAACGGCAAGCCGGATAAAGCAGTTGCCTTGCGCTTTGTGTCGCAAAAAGGCACCTGGCGCTATGAAATCCACGGCATTGAAGGCCGGGTGGATCCCTCTCTCGGCAAACGCCTGAAACCGGATGGTGACGGCTGGATTGTGCCACCCGGCGCCGCCTCATGGGACTTTGGCCTGATCGTTTTACGCTACCCGCCTTCAGGTATTACGCCACTGCCGTTATTTGACGGTGATAAAGCCGCCCTTACCGCCGCGCTGAAAGCCGCCGACCGCAAGGTGACGCAATCAGGCTATCCTGTCGATCATCTGGATACGCTTTACACGCACACCGACTGCATTGTGACCGGCTGGGCACAAACCAGCGTACTCTCTCACCAGTGCGATACGTTACCAGGCGATAGCGGCTCACCGCTGATGTTGAAAACGGAAAACGGCTGGCAGTTGATCGGTGTTCAGAGCTCCGCCCCGGCGGCGAAAGACCGCTGGCGTGCCGATAACCGGGCCCTGTCCGTCACCGGTTTTCGCGACCAGCTGGAAGCGCTGGCGCAGCAGTAAATCAGCACCGTCTGACCTGATGTAACGCCTTGATTGACTCTATCGGAATGGGCTGGCTGAACCAAAAACCCTGCAGCTGATCGCAGCCAGCCAGCCGCAGGAGTTTCATTTGCTTTTCGGTTTCGACCCCTTCTGCAACCACCGCCATGCCCAGCGCATTGGCGATCCGCACCGTGCCGCTCACCAGCGCGGCCGCCTGTTCATCATTGTCTACCAGCCCCGCCAGCGACTTATCGATCTTGATGGTGTCAAAGTTGAAACGCCTTAAATAGCCAATGCTTGAATAACCGGTGCCAAAGTCATCCAGCGCTACCGCGATACCCAACGCTTTCAGGTTGGCTATTGCCATACGGGCACGCTCCGGGTTTTCCAGCACATAGGACTCGGTGACCTCAAGCTGCAGTCGGTTGGCCGGAAAATCGGTGCTCTCCAGCACGCTGGCGACTTTTTCTTCGAAGGCAGGATCGCGAAATTGTGCGGGGGAGATATTAACCGAGAGCGTTAAGTCACTGTACGGCTGCAGATCCTGACAGGCCCGCTGCAATACAAACTGCCCCAGTTTGTAAATCAGGCCACTGGTCTCCGCGATGGTGATAAAGGTATCCGGGCCCAGGGGCCCTTCCGGACGTCGTGGCCAACGGACCAGCGCCTCGACGCTGCTCATTTTCTGGCTGTGGGCGTCAATAATCGGCTGATACCAGACCTCGAACTCATCACGCTCCAGACCGTTACGGATCTGATTCTCAATCGCCAGCTTGCGTTCACGGGCGCTGTTCAGTTCGGCGTCGTAGTGGGTAATCCGCCCTTTCCCGCTCATTTTGGAATGATACATGGCAATATCGGCGCGACGAAACAGCTCGGAGCTGGTGCATTCAATCAGGGTTCCGCTGGCGATACCGATGCTGGCTCCCATATGGATTGTGCGTTCCCCCAGCTGAATCGGGGTGGCGAACGCGTCCAGCACCGAAACGGCAAACGCGGCGGCCCGGGCCTCCGCGTTATCTCCGCCAATGGTCATGGCAAATTCATCCCCGCCCATTCGCGCCAGCATTCCGCCGGGCGGCACGCGTTCATTCAGTGTTTTCGCAATCGCCACAATGAGATCGTCACCCACGCTGTGACCGTAGATATCATTGACGTCTTTAAAGCCATCCAGATCGATGAACACCACGCTTTTGACGTCGATATCCCCCCGTAAACTCACCCGGTCCAGCGCTTCAATGAGCGCACGCCGGTTCGGCAGACGGCTTAGCCAGTCCGTTCTGGCGACCAGACGCGCCAGACTCTCTCCGCGAGCAAGCTTGTACAGCCCCACGCTGCTCACCAGAATAAACAGCAGGATCAGAGCCGAGGCCAGCACCACAATCTGTCTGATGTCAGAAGAGGCCGCCCGGGCGGCCTGCGCGCCCGGAAGCCGCGCCTGCCAGTTCAAATAGCCTACCAACTCCCCTGCCGCGCTGCGCAGCGGCATACTCAGCGCGTTGATTTTTTCCGGCGTAAAGTTGAGGTTCTCAATCTGAAAGGTCGCCCCCAGGTCAGACAATATTCGGGCGTTCAGGTGACGGGTAATCACCAGATAGCGGCGCGTTCCATCGGTCACCCGCAATCGTCCAACCATTGGGCGTATCAGCCCAATCCCCACAAAGGCGACGCCGCTTCGCGTTTTGCTGATCCCGGCATAGATATTTTTCTCGCTCGCTAAGGCGCGCGCATGCTGGTCAATGAGGGCTTTCAGGCCTTTGCCGAAAAAATCGAGCGTCGTCTCCTGAAAAGGCTGACTTTTAAACGATCCCCAGATGACATTGAAATGTTCATCCAGCACGAAGGTGCCGTCATAGAGGTTGTTGATTTTAAATCCGGCGCCCCAGGTGTTGTACAACCAGTCGGTATCCAGCGTGGAGCGGTAAGCCTCCCGCACCGCATCGTCCCAGACGGCGTTATCAAGCACCAGCGAGGAGACGCGATTCACCGATGTCTGAATGGCGCCCTGCACGGAAAGCGCCGTGCGGTGTTCATCAATTTCATTGGTTTTGGTACTGATTAGGTGCAGGGAAAGATAGAGAAGTGCGACGATGGAGATAATTAAGCCGATCCCCGCCATGAAGACCATGGCAAACAACGTTCTCGCATTGGGAATATTGCGCCAGCTTAATGTGCGATACATCAGCCATCCTCTTCACGGTTTTGCTTTTCTAAGCGTAATACAGGCAGCGAATTTCGCTGCCTGTAAATCATGGCGTGAAGTCTGTCAGGCGAGTTTTATCATGATCATGCCGGCAAGCAGCAGTATAAGCCCGATCCAGCCTTTGTTATTTAAACGCTGCCCGAAGAGTACCCAGCCTGCGGCCAGCGTGGCGGCGATACCAAAACCGCCCCACAGCGCATAGGCCACCGAAAGGTCGATCCCTTTGACCGCCTGGGACAGGGCGCTGAATGCCCCCAGCACCGCGGCAATCGACAGCAGGCCATAAACTTTACGACGGAAACCGTCGGAGAATTTCAGCAGAACGTTCGCCAGAATTTCCAGCACGATGGCAAGCCCCAGCCAGGCCGCATGAACCCACTCAAACTGTTGCATGGTTCTGCTCCTTCAGCTGTTTAGTCGGTTTACGGGTACCCGATTTAATCAGCACAATACCCGCGACCAGCGTTGTTAAGCCAGCGATCTTCATGGTTGTTAATGTTTCGTCAAATATAAGCACGCTGAACAGCGTAATTAATAAAATGCCGATCCCTTCCCACAGGGCATATGCGACACCCAGCGCAATCTTCTTCACCGCAAACGAGAGAAAAATATAAGAAAGGGAAATCATCACCAGCATTAAAATAAATCCGGTATTACCCTCGCTGACGCTTGCCCATTTCATCGACAGCGTGCCGGTAATTTCCGCGATAATTGCCAGAGCTAAAAGGATCCAGTAAAACATGTTCTTCTCCTGCTTGAGAATATAATCCATCGTGGCTCGCTGTACGCAGCAAACCAAAAAATACGAATTGAAATCAGATAGCTAAGCGCTTAGCGCCAGCTCAGGCAGAAGATATGACTATAGTGCGGTGCGCCAGTGTTGCTCACCAGAAAGCAGGTAAAAAGAGGTGGAAAATACAGCAGTGTGGTTTGAAGAGTACGTCCTGAACATATTGTCCATAAAATTACAATTATCCGCGGTGTTGCTTCTCGTCTTTGCGGATCAAAATTGTCCTCGGTAGTTGAACACGCCAAATTTGTACCATAAGCCAGGATTTAACTCAAAGTCTTTGCAATTCTTTACTCATCCCGTTTGATTTTGGTTAGTTTATTGCATCGCCCTTCACCTTTATTATAAATAAAAAGAACATTGCGGAGTCACCATGGCCAAACCCATCATTACCCTGAACGGGTTAAAAACTGTCATCATGCTGGGCATGCTGGTGATTATACTGACAGGCGTTCGCGTTGCCGCCGACATCATTGTGCCGTTTATTCTGGCGCTGTTTATTGCGGTGATCCTTAACCCGCTGGTGCAGCGCATGACGCGGCTACGCATCCCGCGCGTGCTGGCGATCACGCTGCTTATCAGCATTATTATTATTGCCATGGTCTTGCTGGTGGCTTATCTCGGCACTTCGCTGAATGAGCTGGCCCGAACGCTACCGAAATACCGCTCTTCGCTGGCAATACCGCTGCTGCAGATTGAACCCTGGCTGCAGCGCGCAGGGATCGAAGTCTCGGTCGAAGAGCTCCTTAAATATATCGATCCCAATGCGGCCATGACAGTTGTCACCAGCCTGCTGACGCAGCTTTCCAATGCCATGACCTCCATTTTCCTGCTGTTCTTAACGGTGGTGTTTATGCTGCTGGAGGTGCCCCAGCTGCCGGCGAAGCTGCAGCAGATCATGGTCCGGCCGGTTGAGGGAATGGGGGCCATTCAACGCGCGCTGGACAGCGTTTCCCGCTATCTGGTGCTGAAAACGGCTATTAGCCTGGTGACGGGCGTTGTCGTCTGGTTGATGCTGCTGGCGCTGGACGTCCGCTTTGCGTTTGTCTGGGGATTACTGGCGTTTGCGCTCAACTATATTCCCAACATCGGGTCGGTGCTGGCGGCGATCCCCCCTATCCTTCAGGTGCTGGTGTTCAGTGGGTTCTATGACGCGCTGGTTCTGCTGGCCGGATATCTGGCGATCAATCTGGTGTTCGGCAATATTCTTGAGCCTCGCATGATGGGGCGAGGGCTGGGGCTCTCCACGCTGGTGGTCTTTTTATCCCTGATATTCTGGGGCTGGCTGCTCGGGCCCGTAGGGATGCTGCTCTCCGTCCCGCTGACCATCATCGTCAAAATTGCCCTGGAACAGACGGCTGGCGGGCAAAGTATCGCCGTGCTGCTGAGCGATATGAGCCATCAGTAGCGGTCAGTCCATCATTGACAGGAGAGGCTTGCAGGTCCTTCCACCTTCGCGATAAGCGCTGAGCGCCCTCTGCCATTCTGCCAGGGGGTATACCGCGACATCGCTGTACCGGCTGGCGGGCAGGCGAAGCCAGATGCGGTCAAATTCCGCGCGCCACGCCTCCGCGCTGAGCGCATCCAGACCGTTACGGATATGGAACCACGCCACGCGTGGCTCGGGCCCTCGCTGTCGGAAAGTCTGGCCGGAGAGCAGTCCGTAGCAGACAAACATCCCCTGCCCGGGCATCACGCTGAGGATCGCTTCCGCAAGCGGCCCGCCGGTGGCATCGTAGACAATATCGCTGCGTGCGGCGACGGTGCCGATTCTGTGCGCGTCATGCTGCGCAACAGGAATGATCCCCATCGCCTCCAGCCGTTGCGCATGAACCGCAGAGCGGTGAATACCGTACACCGCTTCCGCCCCCGCCTGACGCGCCCACTGCCCCAGCAGAATGCCGCAATCCGATCCTGCAGCCGTAAGCAACACCCGTTTTCCCTGAGCGGGGTAGCGGGTGAGCATCATCTGCGCCGCCAGCGGATTGATATAGGCCCGCGCGGCCAGATGCACGTCAATGGTGTCCGGTACGGGGATCGCATACTCGGCCGGGCAATCAACATAGCGCTGCCAGGTGCCTTGCCCACGCAGCGGCAGAACACGTTTACCCAGCAGATGACCAAACGACGCGGGAGCCTGAGTAACGACACCGACGCCTTCATACCCCGCTACCGCCGGTAACGGAGTTCTGTGCCGATAGGCGCCCGTGATGGGAATGAGATCGGACGCATTGACTGGCGAAAACAGCATCCGGACACGGAGATGACCCGGTGCTAGCGCCCCCAATGACGCGGTTTCAGGTTGCAGAACAGATTCTGGCTCGCCAAAACGGCGATACCAGAGGGCCAGGTTTTCCATAACGATCTCACGGCTGCTAGCGTAACAACTACTCGCGCCAGCCCATTGCCGGTGCGACATGTTTGAGAATGGACTCAATCACGTGCGCATTATAATCCACACCGAGCTGGTTCGGCACGGTCAGTAAGAGCGTATCGGCCTCGGCAATCGCCTCGTCCTTTTTCAGCTGTTCAATGAGCGTATCCGGCTCCGCGGCATAGCTGCGCCCGAAGATGGCGCGCGTTTTCTCATCCAGGTAACCCACGCTGTCGCTGTCGTTGCGGCTGGTGCCGAAGTACATCCGGTCGCGGTCGTCCATTAATGCAAAAATGCTGCGGCTCACCGACACCCTCGGCTCGCGCGTATGTCCGGCCTCTTTCCAGGCCTGACGGTAGGCGCGGATCTGTTTTGCCTGCTGAATATGGAACGGCTCACCGGTTTCATCGTCTTTCAGGGTTGAACTTTGCAGATTCATGCCCAGCTTTGCCGCCCACACTGCCGTCGCATTTGAACCGGCGCCCCACCAGATACGCTCGCGCAGCCCTTCGGAATAGGGCTCCAGGCGCAGCAGCCCCGGCGGATTCGGAAACATCGGCTGCGGATTTGGTTTGGCAAACCCTTCACCGCGCAGCACATCAAGCAGCACTTCGGTATGGCGGCGCGCCATATCCGATTCGCTTTCCCCTTCCTGCGGGACATAGCCGAAATGACGCCAGCCATCAATAACCTGTTCCGGAGAGCCGCGGCTAATGCCAAGCTGCAAACGTCCACCGGAAATGAGGTCCGCCGCGCCCGCATCCTCGGCCATATACAGCGGATTTTCGTAACGCATATCAATCACGCCCGTACCGATTTCGATGGTTTTCGTTTTTGCGCCAATGGCGGCCAGCAGAGGAAACGGCGAGCTAAGCTGTCGGGCGAAGTGGTGTACGCGGAAATAGGCGCCGTCAGCCCCCAGCTCTTCAGCCGCCACGGCTAAATCGATGGACTGCAGCAGCGTATCTGCCGCTGAGCGCGTGCCGGACTGCGGAGAAGGTGTCCAGTGACCAAACGATAAAAACCCGATCTTTTTCATTACGATGTGTCCTGAGAATGCGTTGCGTGCTGTCCACTTTACGCATTACCCGCTAAGAATAAATGCCGTTTATTTAACGGAATGGTTCAAATAAATTGACATAACTGACGGGTTCGTCACGACGCAACGTTATGGGATATACTATTCCCCACTCTTTTTATGGCAGGTAAAACCGGCAATGGCTTTGATCCCCAAAAACTACGCGCGGCTGGAAAGCGGCTATCGCGAAAAAGCATTAAAAATCTATCCCTGGGTGTGTGGACGCTGCTCGCGGGAGTTTGTCTATTCCAATCTGCGTGAACTCACGGTTCACCATATCGATCACGACCATACCAACAACCCGGAAGATGGCAGCAACTGGGAGCTGCTGTGCCTGTTTTGCCACGATCACGAACATTCGAAATACACCGAAGCGGATCAGTACGGTACTACCGTGGTTGCCGGGGAAGACGCGCAAAAAGACGTGGGCGTCGCCACGTTTAACCCGTTTGCTGATTTAAAGGCGATGATGGATAAGAAGAAGTAATCATTCACCGCCCATACCTGCCGTATGGGCGGCTCAGGAAAAGGATATTAGCCTTGGATACCCTCCACTGCTACTGGGATACGTTTTATACCGCCTACGGTTTACTTTTCACGAGAATAATTAGCCTCATACTTCTGGTCTGGCTGTGTCATGATTTTCTGCGCCGCATAAGGAAAAACGCCGCGGACGCCGCCGACGCCACAGGCCCGATCGCAGAAGCCGATGCCCGGGAGCGGTATCAATGGCGTTTTCAACTGTGGTCATTGCGGACGGTACAAATCCTCTGCCTGCTCTCTCTTTTCTGGATGCTTATTAAGGGACTCTTTGCCTGACCCTTTCCCTGGGTAAAATGTCCAGGTGATTGCGGCGGTTGCCCCTACAGATTACGCGGCGGTCAGTGCAAAACGGTCTTTCAGGACATGGCGTATGTCCTCCTCCGCCAGCCGCTGCGTTTCAGTGCCGTTCGCCGTGATGGTTTTCAGCATATCGCCCAGTAAAATCTGGCGCCCTTCCGGGCAATGCTGCACCACCACCAGTTTCTGCACAAAAATAGCGTCAGGATGCGTGGAGTTAAGGTAGTTGGCCGGGACGAAATCAATCCACTCCTGAGGGGTAAGATCGAAGCCGTACTGACGGGCCCACTCACCCTCAACCTTCGCCTGAAGAAGATATTCGCCCTCCGCGCTACGGCTGAGTCGAAACGTGTCGAAATCCTGCGTGATATCCACATCAAGCGTGTCCAGCGCCATCGGGGCGCGGATGCCGTAGCTGCCAAAGCCAAGATCGCAAAGCCACTGTCGGTTCTCCACTTCGGCGATTAACGCCATATGGGTTTTCGGCCTCCGCACGGGGTAGAACATCGGGCGCGCCGCCACGAAACGGTAAGGGATACCTAACGCCGCCAGCGCCATGGCAAAAAGCCCGTTCACCTCATAGCAGTAGCCTCCGCGCCCTTTCTTTAACACTTTATCGGCAATGTCGTCTGGCGCCAGAGAGACAATTTTGCCCGCCTGCACGTCCAGATTTTCAAACGGGACTGAAAAGAGCTGATGACGCATAAGGGCATGCAGGGTAGCCGTATCGGCAGCCGCCGGTCCGCTGTAGTTTATGCGTTTGAAATAGGAAGAAATGTCGAAATTTTCGCTGTGCATAATGCCTCCTTGTCATGAACATGTCGGACACTATAGATGGCGCACATCATTGGCTGTATAGTCAGTTTTATCGAAAATTAGCCTGAACAGATACCCATGTCTGCCCCGTCCCCACACTATCGCCGTATTGCTGAGATGTTGCGCCTCACGCTCTCTTCTGGCGCATTGCAAGTCGGTGACCGCATGATCTCCGCACGTAAACTGGCCGAACGCGAGTGCGTTAGTCTCCCGACGGCGCTGGAAGCCCTTCGCTGTCTCGAGGCGGAAGGGCTGATTGTTGCGCGGCCACGTTCAGGTTATTACGTCCATCAGACCCGCCTCCCTCCGCGCGTGGAACCCTCCCGTTCCCCGTCAGGCCCGGTCCCTGTCACTATGTCCGCCGTGGCCCGATCGCTGTTCAGCAGTGCAGAGGCTCGTCTGATCCCGCTGGGCGCCGCCCTGCCCGATCCTGCGTGGCTGCCGGGTGATGCGCTGCAACGGGCGTTGCACTCCGCGGGGCGTCGTCTGGACGCGCACGGGCAGAGCTATAGCCTGCCTCCGGGAAGGGGAGATTTGCGAAGTAAGATTGCCGCGCGGGCTGCGCAGTGGGGAGCCCGGTTCGGCGCGGACGATCTTATTATCACCGCGGGCGCGACGCAGGCGCTACGCCTGGCCCTGCGGGCAGTGTGTCAGCCTGGGGATGTCGTGGCGATTGAACAGCCAGCCTACTTTGGCACGCTCCTGCTGCTGGAAGATTTAGGCCTGAAGGCCTTAGAAATCCCTACCGATCCTGTTGAAGGTCTGTTACTGGAACCGCTGGCAGACGCCATACGCTGCCACCGTCCCGCAGCCGTACTGGCCTCACCCACCGTGCAAAATCCGCTGGGCGCCAGTATGCCCGTCGCGCGCAAGCAGGAACTGGTTGCCCTGCTTGAAGGCGCAGGGATTCCTTTGATTGAGGACGATGTCTACGGAGACCTGGTCGGCGAAGGGCAGCGTCCGCCTGCCTGTAAGGCGTTCGACCAGAGCGGAAATGTGATTTACTGCAGTTCCCTGTCTAAAACGCTTGCCCCGGGCTGGCGAATCGGCTGGATTGCCGCCGGACGCTACCACACTCAGGTCTTACAGACCCGCATGGCAGGAGACTGGGCAGGCACGCCGCTGCTGGAAGCCGCGACGAGTGAGGTGCTGGCAAGCGGCGACTACGATCGTCACCTGCGCCGGCTAAAGCGCCGGATCGCAGCGGGAATACGCGCCGTCGTGGCGCGAGTCGAAGCCAGTTTTCCACCTGGTACGCGCCTTAACGTACCCGCAGCCGGTTTTCTGCTGTGGGTAGAACTCCCTCAGCAGGTCAACGCGCTGGAGGTGCATCGCCGCGCGCTGGCGCTGGGCATCGGCGTCAGCCCTGGCCCCCTGTTTTCCCCGGGGGCAGAATTAACGCATTTTCTGCGGCTGAACTGCGCAAACGAACCGACACCCCGCCTGCTGAACGCCGTCGAACAAATTGGCGCGCTGTGTCACACGCTGGCTGTTTTCACACCAGACTCTCCAGCCACTCGGTAAAGACCCGCACCTTGCGGGAGAGATGGCGGTGTGGGTAGAGCAGTGACAGCTTGCGATCCGGGGAGCGATAGTCTGGCAGGACTTCAACCAGAAGACCGCGGTCAAGGTAAGGCTGGAGAAAGAGGTTCATCCCCTGCATTAATCCCAGCCCGGCCAGGCCTGCCGCGATGTAGGCCTCGGAGTTATCCACCACGAGCTTACCGGGTAGCGCGATCTCCGCGACGCCTTCTGGCGTGGTAAACGTCCACGGCTGAATGTGTCTGCTGCTGTTATTAATCCAGTTGATGGCCTGATGCTTTCGCAAATCATCCAGCGTTTCTGGCGTACCGTGTTGTGCCAGCCAGGCCGGACTGGCACAGGTCGTAATTTTAATGTTCCCGATTTTACGCGCGATATAATCGCCGTCGTCCAGCTCGCCCACCCGCAGCACACAGTCCAGCCCATCCCGCAGCATATCCCGACGGCGGTCCGAGCTGCTCAGAATGATGTCAATCTCGGGATGCTGGCGATAAAAATCAGGCAGGTTGGGTATCACCCGCAACGCCGCAAACGAGATGGGCATATCGATTCGCAGCTGGCCGTGTATCGGCCGATCGGCGCCAAACGATTCCAGTAATTCGTCCGCCTGCGCCAGCAGGGGTTTACTCCGGCGATAAAATGCTTCTCCATCCGGGGTCAGGCTAATCCGACGCGTGGTGCGTTGCAGTAGCCGCGGGCCGCTGTGCTGCTCCAGTAGCTGCAACGCTTTGGTGACGGCCGGGCGATGGACCCGCAGATTCTCCGCCGCCTGGGTAAGGCTCCCTGATTCGACAATCTCAATAAAAATTCTTATGGATTCAAAGAGGTTTATTTGCATAAGGGATGCTTTTGCCGTAAGCAGGATAAGATTATTGTTATTAATTTTATAACAGTGATGAATATTTTTGGCTATTTTTCCTAACAATCTTGCGCCCTACACTCTCTTCCATTCAAACGTAAGGGAGAGTCTGCTGTGAAAAATAACCGTATCTGTCAGATCCTGGGCATCGAAAAACCTGTTATTCAGGGACCGCTATCCTGGCTCACTGACGCCCGCTTAGTCGCTGCAGTCAGCAATGCCGGCGGGCTTGGCGTGCTGGGCCCCAACGCCGGCTTAACCGCCGACACCGCGGTCTCCACGCCGGAAGAGACCGCCGAAAAAATGCGGGAAGAGATTCGTAAAACGAAGCGGCTGACCGAAAAGCCCTTTGGCGTGAACCTGATCCCCACGGCCGTTAACGACGTCTGGACAGGCCCTATCCTTCAGGTGGTGAAAGAGGAAGGCGTCAGGGCCGTTGTGTATACGGGCTATGGGGAAGGCAGCATTATTCCGGCGCTGTTCAGCGAGCTAAAAGAGGCGGGTATCGCCATTATCTACCGCGACATCAACCCCACCCCGGAAAACACCCGCCTCGCAGAAGACGCGGGGGCAGACATTATCGTTGCCACCGGTTTTGATGAGGGCGGAACGTTACCCGCCACGGCGCTTGGCACCTTTTCCATCGTGCCGCTGATTGCCGATGCCGTGAAGCATATTCCGGTGATGGCGGCGGGCGGCATTACCGATAATCGCACCGCCAGAGCGGCGCACACCTTAGGCGCTGAAGGCGTATTTGCCGGCTCGGTGTTTATCAGTACGGAAGAAAGCCGCGTGCCGCAGGGGGTCAAAGATAAAATTGTTGCCGCCAACGGTCTCGATTTACTGCTTTTCCGCACCGTCCCCCATTACTACCGCTCTCTTCCCGGCAGGCTGGCGGAAAAACTGGCAGCGATGGATAAAGCTGGCGCAAGCAACGAAGCGCTGGGCAAGGCGATGGGAGGTTTACGGGGCCTGCGCCTGGGCATGCTGGAAAATAACACCGATGAGGGCTATATCGCGCTCGGCACGGGAATTGGAAATATTCACAGCGTGAAAAGCGTGGCCGAGGTGGTTAATGCGTTAACGGTTGAGTAAGCCCTTAACCCTGATGCTCCGGACGCTGCCCACGGGCGGCGTCCGCAAACCGTCTGCGGTTGTTTTTCATAAATTGAGCAATGAGCGTTCTTTCACGACAGCGTCAGGATTGGCTCTTTTTACCGCTGCCAGAAAAGCCGTGAAGTTATGATTCCAGAGGGTAAGATTGTTATAAAACTGCACCTGCTTTTCATTAGCACCGTCACGGTAAATAACAATCCAGACCCGTCTGCTATTTATCTCGGTATTCCCCGGCCCGATCTTAATGATATTCGCCAGCGCAATTTTACGGGTGGCGTTATTTTTAATTTCATATAAAAACTGGTCATCATAAAACCAGGTTTTACCTGCATTCCCGCCAAATATTGACGGGTTAGCGGATATTTTTTTCATCCCGTTGCGGTCTGTAATGATGCGTTTTGCCTGACGAATACGTATGACAAAAAATCCGGACAATATGAAAAGCGCAATGAGGGGCAGCGCGACTGATATTATTTTTAGGCTCTCGTGCATATCCCTGCCCCACCCTACATGATTCTCAAGACGTGAGTATAACGCGCCGATCGTTGATGACAACAACCCTTAGCGTCAGGGAATAATCCGCGAGGCTCTCAGCTGCGCGAACAGGCTGAAAAACATCTCATCGGTCGCCTGCATTCGCGTGAAGCCCGACCGCCGGAGTTTGCTCCCGTCACCGAACATGTCGTAATGCCAGCTAAAGACGAAATCGGCAAACTGCCCGTCGCTCAGTTTCAGAATATCCGCTTCCACCAGCCGTTCCCCGGCAAGCTCGCGCCAGACGTCGCGATAATCCGTAAACAGCTGGCGAAATGACAACCTCACCGGCGGCGCAGTGTCCAGCTCAAACCAGCGAGCGATGCGCGGCCACAGCTCACTCCAGCGCCAGATATCGCCATTATTCACGTTGAATGCCTGATTCTGTGCCGCAGGTGACGTGGCGGCCCATAGGGTGGCTTCGGCCAGCAGCCCGGCGTCGGTATGGTCAACAATACTGTGCCAGGTCTGTTCCGAACCGGGAAAACGCAGCGGTAACCCCTGAGCCTTGCACAGCGAAGCGTACAGGGCGATGCTCAGCGCAAGGTTCATGGTATTGCCCGGCACTGAACTTCCCACCACGCCCGGCCTGATGGCGTTCCAGTGCCAGCGTTTCCCGCGCTGAAACTGGCTGAGCCAGGTGAGTTGCGCGGCGTTAAATTCCGCCCCCGGCACGCCGGGATCGCTTTCGCGCGCCGGGGTTTTAAACGGCCCCAGATGTGCACCGTAGACTTTGTATCCCTGCATCAGGCTTACCGTCTGCAAAGGCGCCGTTTTTTCAAGCGTGCTGACCAGATTACGCAGCATTGTAACGTTCGGCTCGACCATGTCCGTCCAGTTCGCCGCGTTCGCCCAGGCGCTGTAAAAGAGATGAGTGATGCCCTCCAGGACGCGCAGCGCCCGGGCGCTGTCCTGCGCATCCAGTAAATCGACGTTCACCATCGGAATGCCATCCGGATGGGTGACGTCGTGGCGACTGAGGCCGATCACCTCCCACTTGTGATGCAGGAGCGTCCTGACAAGCTGTCTGCCGACAATGCCGCTGGCCCCCGCGACCAACGCGACGTTTTGTTGCTCTCTTTTATTCATGGTGTTTCTCCAGAATGAGTGACAGATGCAGTGTCATATATTATTTTTTTAGCGGATACCCCCTCATTCCGATGACACCTATCAGAAAAACCATTAAATGAATAACAAGCTCAACGCCATTTCCACTTTTCTCTGTGTCGCGCAGGCAGGATCCTTTTCTGCAGCCGCCCGCCAGAGCGGAATGAAACAATCTGCCGTTAGCCAGCAGATCGCCGCCCTTGAGCAGGAGCTCGGCGTGGTGTTACTGCACCGAACAACGCGCACCATGAAGCTGACCGAGCAGGGGGAGCGTTATCGTCGGGACATGCAGCTGCTGCTGGACGCCATGCGGGAAGCGGAGAGGCGGCTCAATCCCGTCGACCACCAGTTTCAGGGCAGCGTGCACGTCCAGCTGCCAAGCGGCCTGGGGCAGATTGTGTTGCCCCATTTACTGACACTGCAACGCCTGCATCCCGAACTGCATCTGATGATTTCTCTTGATGACCGGATTGCCGATCTGGTGACGGAGGGTGTGGATGTGGCGATACGGCTGAGCAGCGAGCCCCCGCAGGCGCATGCGGCTCGCGTGCTGGCGCGTATTGAAACGGCTCTGTTTGCCGCCCCCGGTTTTCAGGCGGTGGACGACGTCAGCGAACTCGCGACGCTGCCGCACGTACGGTTTAGCGGCATCCCGCCGGATGTTCCGTTGAGGCTGATTGCTGCTGAGGAAACCCTCGAGGTGAAGGTGAATACCGTTTTCCGGGCCAATACCAGCGACGCGCTGTTACAGGCGCTGGAGGCAGGCATCGGGATCGGCGGCATGCAGCGCCCGCTTGCGGCCCGCGCACTGCAGGCCGGCACGCTGGTGCCGGTATTGCCCGGCTGGCGGTTACCCGACCGCGTTCTCTATGCCGTCTATCCCGACGCGCGCTTTATTCCACAACGCGTCCGCAGCGTCGTGGGCGTGATTGAGCAATTACTGCCTGAAATCGTAAAGAAAAGCTAAACGTTGCTTGCGCAAATCGCGTGCTTTTTTTAACCGCAAGGCATAGTGTATTTTCATCCTAACCTCCTCTTACTGGAGCACGTATGCAGGATTACCGTTTTTTCCAAAAAGGCACGAACCTGATTGCGATCGAGAGCGAAAATATCGACGCGGCCGCGCAACTCATCGCTCAGGGGTTTGAAAAACAGTTTGAGGAGATCGGCGCCGCGAATGAGAAAACGGCGCTTACCCGCCTTGCTGATATTCGTAAAAATAATGACATCGATCGCCATAATTTCCTGGCAGGTGCGGGTGAAATGCCGTGGATCGGCGTGCTGACGGCCGCGGCAACCTGGCTGACGCAAAAGAAATAGCGCCACTATTACTTCGCCACCGGCAAATCCGCGTACCGCGTTGTATAAGCCGGTGACAGCATCTCGCGCTTCATTGCCCAGGCTTTCTCCATACCCTGCCCCGCAAACCAGATCTTCCCTTTGCCGGAGTGATTTACGCTGTCGATCATCTCCATCAGCGCCGCGCTGTTGGCGCGCAGACGGTTATCGTCAAACAAATTAAGCTGCGCGACGCCGCTGCTGAAAAAGTCCGCCAGCATCACCCCGGCTTTCATATAGCGATACCCGTCGAGCCAGATTCGCCCCAGCGCCTCCGTGGCGGCACGGATAATATCCCGCGAGTCATTGGTGGGCGTCATCAGGGTGACAGAGGCCTGATTGCCATAATAAATTTCGTTGTCCGCATGCGGACTGGTCCGCACAAACACGCTGATAAAACGACAATACTGATGCTCGCCGCGCAGTTTCTCTGCGGCACGTTCCGCATAGGCGCAAATCGCCTGGTGCATCTCTTCGTATTGGGTTATACGGTGGCCAAACGAACGGCTACAGATAATTTGCTGCTTCGTGGGGGTGTACTCCTCCAGATCAAGACAGGGCTCCCCGCGAAGCTCGCGCGCCGTACGTTCCAGCACCACGTTAAAATGTTTGCGAATGACCCAGGAGGATGCTTCCGCCAGCTCCAGCGCCGTGGTTATTCCCATCGCGTTAAGCTTTTTCGTGATGCGCCGCCCTACGCCCCACACCTCCTCAACCGGAACCTTTGCCAGCAGTTTCCGCTGCCGCTCGCGATCCGACAGATCGACCACGCCGCCAGTGCCGGACCACCGCTTCGCTGCATAGTTGGCCAGCTTTGCCAGCGTTTTCGTCGGGGCAATACCGACGCCAACGGTTAAGCCCGTATTTTTAAAGACCTGCGTGCGCATCTGGTGACCGAATGCTTCCAGCGCCAGGCAGTTACTGACCCCTGAAACGTTCACGAACGCCTCATCAATGGAGTAAATCTCTATTGCCGGGGCGAGATCGGTCAGCGTCTGCATCACCCGACTGCTGAGATCGGCATACAGCGCATAGTTTGAACTAAACACGTAAACCCGTGACGGAAAACGCTTCTCTTTGAATTTAAAATACGGCTCACCCATTTTTATGCCGAACTGCTTTGCCTCCCGCGACAGTGAAATAATGCAGCCGTCGTTATTGGAAACCACCACGATGGGCTTCCCCTCCAGATCGGGGCGGAACACCTTCTCGCAGGAGGCATAAAAGCTATTTACATCAACCAGCGCGAACATGTTTATGCGTTTTGAGGGTGTGGGTGACGACGCCGAAGATCTGCAGCTCCTCTTCGGACTGAAAGGTAATGGGCTGATAGCGAACGTTATGTGGCAGCAGCCGCAGAACCGGACGAGTCTGTAACTCCTTCACCGTAAACTCTCCGGCGACCGAGGCCACAACGATATCCCCATGCCCGGCAGTTAACGCACGGTCGACAACCAGCAGATCGCCGTCGCCAATCCCTGCGCCAATCATGGAGTCTCCACTCACCTTGATAAAATAGGTCGCACTGGGGTGTCTCACTGCCAGCCGGTTAAGATCGAGACGATCCTCCACATAATCCTGCGCCGGACTGGGGAAACCACAGGCTACACGCTCTAAAAATAAAGGTAATTCAATGTATTGGTTTGGATGATAAGAAAAGAGAGTGTCCATAATGCCTTTCTCGCCAGATACTGTATATAAATACAGTATTACGGATTATGGCAAAGGATCAAGGTCATTTCCGGAAGCGAACCCAAACGCGTTGAAGTGTCAGAAGATTTAAAACGCGCAAAGCCCAAAAGCACATGTCGGGCTTCGCGCCTGTGACGATCAGTCCATAAGCGTATTCAATGTTTCCAGTGCGTCAGGCGGCAGCTGCAGGTCGCCCGCCGCGAGGTTTTGCCGCAGATGCGCCACGGAAGAGGTGCCCGGGATCAGCAGGATATTCGGGGAACGTTGCAGCAGCCATGCCAGCGCAACCTGCATTGGCGTTGCGCCCAGCGAGTCGGCGACCGCCTGCAGCCCGGAAGATTGCAGTGGCGTAAAGCCGCCTAACGGGAAGAATGGCACATACGCAATCCCCTGCTGCGCCAGCAGATCCACCAGCGCATCGTCCCCCCGGTTCACAATGTTGTACATGTTCTGCACGCACACCACCGGCACCATTTTCTGCGCTTCCGCAACCTGAGTGGCCGTGACGTTGCTCAGGCCAATGTGACGCACCAGCCCCTGCTGCTGGAGCTCTGCCAGGGTGGAAAGCGGTTCAGCAATCGATCCTTCCGCCGGCCCGTGCGCGCTAAACATGATCCGCAGATTCACCACGTCCAGCACATCCAGCTGCATATTACGCAGGTTGTCATGCACCGCCTGCGTCAGCTCCTGTGCGGAAAAGGCAGGTAGCCAGGCACCTTTGCTGTCGCGACGGGCGCCAATTTTGGTCACAATCGTCAGATCGTCCCGGTACGGATGAAGCGCCTCGCGGATCAGCTGGTTAGTCACATGAGGGCCATAAAAATCACTGGTATCAATGTGGTTTACCCCCGCCGCCACGGCTTCACGTAACACCTCCAGCGCGGCATTTTTATCCTTCGGCGGCCCAAAGACGCCCGGCCCGGCCAGCTGCATCGCACCATAGCCCAGTCGTTTAACCGTTCGCGTTCCGAGCGCGTACGTCCCGCTTTTATCAATACTGCTCATGTTGACCTTCCTCATAAAAAATGATCCGGGTTTACAACAGGTTCCCTCACGGGCCCCTGAGTTAAGCGCGAGTTAAATTAAAGTTTAAATTCTCTACGACGATAGTATTGAAGAAACCCTGCATCTTCTCTAACGGACGACCGCTATGCTGAAAAATCTGCACGTGATTACCGGTATTATCTTTGCCCTCACCATATTCTGTCTGTTGCAAGTTGTCACGGGAGGGTTGTTCTACTCTGCCGTCAGTAACGATCGCCATAACTTCCAGAATTCCGGTGTGCTCAACGCTCAGCAGGAAAGCCTGAGCGACAGCGTGAACACGCTGGTGAAAACACGCGTCACCGTGACCCGCGTGGCGATCCGCTACCTGAAAAATCAGCGCGATCCGGCATCCCTTGCGGCGATCAATAAACTGCTCGGCACCGCAGGTGACTCGCTGGCAAAAGCCGAAGCCTATAACAAAGCGTGGCAAAAACTGCCGCAGGTTAACGGCCAGAACGCGGCATTAACCGACGAGATGCAGAAGTCCTGGAACCAGATGCACGAAGTGATGCGTTTGTCGATTGAGTATCTGCGTGCCGACAACTACCAGGCCTATGGCGATCTGGACGCGCAACAGGCGCAGGACGATATGGAAGCGGTCTATAACCGCTGGCGCGCCGAAAACAACACCCTGCTGAAAGCCGCCGCCGAAGAGAATCAGAGCAGCTTCACGCAGATGCAATGGACGCTGGCGGCTATCTTGCTGGCCGTTATCGCGGTACTGGTAGTCATCTGGCAGGGTTTACAACACCTGTTGTTAAAACCACTCAACACCATTATGAACCATATTCGCGCGATTGCCGGGGGCGACCTGACGCAGGAAATCACCCTCTCTGGCCGCAATGAGATGGGCCAGCTGGCCGCCGGTCTGCATGAAATGCAGCAGTCGCTGGTGACCACCGTCAGCGCCGTACGCGGCAGCACCGATTCCATCTACACCGGTGCAGGCGAAATTGCCGCAGGAAGTAACGATCTTTCCGCCCGTACCGAGCAGCAGGCAGCCTCGCTCGAAGAGACCGCCGCCAGCATGGAAGAGCTGACGGCGACGGTTAAACAGAACTCCGATAACGCCCGTCAGGCGACCCTGCTGGCGAAGAATGCTTCAGAAACAGCTGCGCGCGGCGGTCACGTGGTGGATAACGTGGTTCGCACCATGACCGAAATTGCCGACAGTTCGCAGCAAATTGCGCATATTACCGGCGTGATTGACAGCATCGCATTCCAGACCAACATTCTGGCACTTAACGCAGCGGTGGAAGCCGCCCGCGCCGGGGAACAGGGTCGCGGTTTTGCGGTGGTCGCAGGTGAAGTCCGTACGCTGGCAAGCCGCAGCGCGCAGGCGGCGAAAGAGATCAAAGGGCTTATCGAAAACTCAGTCAGCCGGGTAAATACCGGTTCTGAGCAGGTCAGCGAGGCTGGCTCCACCATGAAAGAGATTGTCGCCGCCGTCACCCGCGTGACCGATATTATGGGTGAGATTTCCTCTGCGTCTGACGAGCAGAGCCGGGGAATTGAGCAGGTGAGCCTGGCCGTTTCGCAGATGGACAGCGTGACGCAGCAAAACGCCGCGCTGGTGCAACAGTCCGCCACGGCGGCGGCGGCGCTGGAAGATCAGTCCGAACAGCTGCGTCAGGCCGTCGCCGCGTTTCGTCTGAACGGAAAAGAGAAAGCAGTCGCCCCGCGCCCGGCGAATGTGAAAACGCCACAGCTGTTGCGACCGGCAACGACAAGCGCGTCTGCCGACAGCAACTGGGAAACCTTCTGAGTCACCGGCGGGCGAGTGTCTCGCCCGCTCTCGTTAGCGGCTGCGCTTGGCGTGCCGCTCCCAGTTCTCCTGTTTCGCTTCATCGGATTTGCGCAGCGAGACATAGCATGCCCCGCTGCCACCGTGATGCGGCAGCGCCTCGCAGAAAGCCTGTACTTCCCCGAACTCGGTCAACCAGCGCGCCAGATAGCTGCGCACGACATTCGCATGTGAGCTCTGCTCGCGCCCTTTCCCATGAATGATAATCAGGTTACGTAACCCGTCGCGCCCGGCCTGGCGAATAAACGAAAACAGCATCTGACGGCAGCGTTCGGCGGGCTGGCGCAGGAGATTTAAGCTGGCCTGGCGGGGGTATTTACCCGATCGCAGCTTATCGATAACGCCCTGCTGTACCCCATCGCGCCGGAACGCCAGAGGCTCGTCAAGGGGCACCAGTTCAAGAAAACCCAGCGTCAGGAAGTTATCCAGCTGTTCACTATCTACCTTCTCGCGCACCCGCGTAGTGCGGCTCGGCTGCCAGTGAATATCCGGGCCGCGCTTCAGGGGCTGGACATCCTCCATGGCGTCAAGAAAATAAGATTTGTCGTCAGGGTTCATGGACATCCTCCGGCTACAACTGAGGAGGGTACTATACCTGCGCCGGGGGGAGGCCTCAATCACCGTTAACCGCCGTCGCGCGACATAAATATTAACCCGATGAATATATATAGTATTTATAAAATACGCTTTAATCTGACTTAACTTAAATTTCAGCGAGCGTAAAATAAGTGATTTGTGTTAAAAATTCGTAAAATCAAATACTCAACCCTCTTCCCTTTTTCGGGAAAGGTGTTATACCTAAATATACCTGCTTCATGGATATAATACTCAGGACTGGCGAAAGGACGCACTGCTGTGTGTACTGGAGGGTCTGTCAGATGTCGGACAGACCCTGTTTTTTTACGTTCTCTTTCTCACGCCGCGACTATTTTTCGCGCTTCTCTTCGGAATTGCGTAATTAAAGATTCGGCCAGGGGTGTTTGACGGGAATCACGGCGCTGAATTAAATAATATGCCGCTTTTGGAAGCGATTCGACAACCGGCAACATCACCAGGCGATGCGCCAGCAGCGGGTCACAGCCTAGTTCCTGCGGCAGAATGCTTAAAAAATCACTTTGCGCCACCAGGCTAATACAGGAGGAGAATGTTTCGCAGACAACCCCTATTCGCGGTATTTGCGCGCGATGGCTAAATACCTCTTCCAGTTGCTTATAATAACTTCCCCGCGGCGTCGGCATTGTCCAGTTATAATGCAGCAGTTCATTAATTGAGGTTGCTTTGGTCGCCGGATGTCCTTCCCGGCAAAATACCGCAAACGACTTTTCGAAGAGTTTTTCAAACGTAAACTCGTGGTCATAAGGCCCCTGATAATAGGTATTGATGGTGAAATCGAGCTCACCCTGGCGTAATTCATTGATCATCGACACCAGCTGCCCTTCCATAATCCGCACCTTGACCTGCGGATGCTGCGCGTGAAAGCGGGAGATCACCGCGGGCATCAGACTGCGTGAAACGCTGGCCCCCATCCCGATATTAATCTGCCCGGCCAGCTCCCCCTGCCGCTGACGGATGTCATCCTGCGCCGCGCGCAGCTCTTCCAGAATCAACTTCGCGCGCTGGTAGAAGCCCTCCCCACATTCGGTCAACGCAACGCCCTTACTCCTGCGCACGAAAAGCTGCGCCGCCATGCCCTCCTCCAGCTCTTTGATGGATTTGGTCAGCGCCGGCTGCGAAAGATTCAGCGTCCTGCTGGCACCGCGAATGCTGCCCTGACGAGCGACTTCGACAAACGCCCGGATTTGATGAAATTTAATCTGAAATGACATAGCCCGACCGATAACCGTTGTTTATCAGAGTAAAGAAACTGTCATCTACTTTAATGGAAAGGGATGTGCGAGGGTAATTCCTGAACGGTTAAAACTGTGAAAATTCGGTTAGTGATAAGTAAAAACTATCACATCGTGAAGCAGTTCACATATTTTAATGATGACAGGAACAGATATGGACACACTGACGCAGTACATCCAGACCCTAACCCCGCAGCTGAGCGCATGGCGTCGCGATTTTCACCAGTTTGCTGAATCCGGCTGGGTGGAGTTTCGTACCGCGGCGAAGGTCGCAGAAACCCTGGACTCGCTGGGTTATGAGCTGGCGATGGGTCGCGACGTGGTGGATGCCGAAAGCCGGATGGGCCTGCCCGATGAGGCCACCCTGGCGCGAGAATTTGCCCGCGCCCGTGCGCAGGGCGCGCCGGAGAAATGGCTGGCGCCGTTTGAGGGCGGGTTTACCGGGATTGTCGCGACCCTGAATACCGGCCGCCCGGGCCCAACCCTGGCATTTCGCGTGGACATGGATGCCCTGGATTTAAGCGAAGCACACGATCAAAGCCACCGCCCGTTCCGCGACGGGTTTGCCTCCTGCAATCCCGGGATGATGCACGCCTGCGCACACGACGGTCACACTACGATTGGTCTGGGGCTGGCGCAGGTACTTAAGCAGAATGACGCGCAGCTCAGCGGCACCCTCAAGCTGATCTTCCAGCCTGCAGAAGAAGGGACGCGCGGCGCGCGTGCCATGGTGGCCGCCGGGGTGCTGGATGACGTGGACTATTTCACCGCCATCCATATTGGCACCGGCGTGCCTGCCGGGACGGTGATCTGCGGCAGCGATAATTTTATGGCGACCACCAAATTTGACGTGAACTTTACCGGCGTGGCCGCACACGCCGGCGGCAAACCAGAGGACGGGCGTAATGCCCTGCTCGCCGCCGCGCAGGCCGCCATCGCGTTACACAGCATCGCCCCACACAGCGAAGGCGCATCCCGGGTAAACGTCGGGGTGATGCAGGCAGGCAGCGGGCGCAACGTGGTGCCCGCCAATGCCCTGATAAAGGTTGAAACGCGCGGCGAAAACGAAGCGATTAACCAGTATGTCTTTGAACGGGCGCAGGCGGTCATTACCGGCGCGGCGGCGCTCTACGGCGTTAAGGCAGAGATGCGCCTGATGGGGGCTGCCACCGCCAGCTCGCCGACACCCGCCTGGGTTGATTATCTGCGCGAACAGGCCAGCCAGGTTCCGGGGGTGGTTCACGCCATCGACAAGGTCAAAGCGCCAGCAGGCTCCGAAGATGCCACGTTGATGATGGCCCGCGTGCAGCAAAACGGCGGCATGGCGTCCTATATGGTGTTTGGCACGGAGTTGAGCGCCGGACATCACAATGAAAAATTCGACTTCGATGAGCAGGTCATGACGGTCGCCATCGAAACGCTGGCGCGGACGGCGCTCAATTTCCCGTGGACGCGAGGTGTGTAATGCAGGACAACTACGCTTTTATTGCCGATGCGATCGACACGCGATGTCGCACGTTAACCGACATTGCCGATGCGATCTGGGATCATCCTGAAACCCGCTTTGAAGAGTTCTGGTCCGCCGAACGGCTTGCCAGCGCGCTGGAAGCCGAAGGTTTCACCCTCACGCGCGAGGCGGGCGGCATTCCCAACGCCTTTATTGCCAGCTTCGGCAGCGGAAAACCGGTTATCGCCCTGCTGGGTGAATACGATGCGCTGGCCGGGTTAAGCCAGCAGGCACACTGTGCGACCCCACAATCCGCCACGCCGGGGGCTAACGGCCACGGCTGCGGGCATAATCTGCTGGGCACCGCAGCCCTTGCCGGGGCGGTCGCGGTAAAAAGCTGGCTGGAGCAGCACGGCGGCGGCGGGACAGTGCGTTTTTACGGCTGTCCAGGTGAGGAAGGCGGCTCCGGGAAAACCTTTATGGTGCGCGAAGGGCTGTTTGACGACGTCGATGCCGCCGTGACCTGGCACCCGGAGGCCTTTGCCGGGATGTTTAACGTCAGCACGCTGGCCAATATTCAGGCCGCCTGGCGTTTTAAGGGGGTGGCGGCACATGCGGCCAACTCTCCGCATCTGGGGCGCAGCGCGCTGGATGCGGTGACGCTGATGACTACCGGCACCAACTTCCTCAACGAACACATTATTGAGAAAGCGCGCGTCCATTACGCCATTACCGATACCGGCGGGATTTCGCCTAACGTGGTGCAGGCGCAGGCCGAAGTGCTGTACCTGATCCGCGCCCCGGAGATGGCCGATGCGCAGCAAATCTACGAACGTATCGAAAAAATCGCCCAGGGCGCGGCGCTGATGACCGAAACCACCGTCGAGTGCCGCTTTGATAAAGCCTGCTCCAGTTACCTGCCCAACCGCACGCTTGAGGCGGCGATGTATCGCGCCCTGCAGCACTACGGCACGCCGGAGTGGACCGACGAAGAGCGAGAGTTTGCCCGCCAGATCCGCGCCACGCTGACGCCCAACGATCTGCAAAACAGCCTGAAAAATATTGCCGCCACGGGTGGCGAAGCGGGTAAAGCCTTTGCCCGTCGTCATCAGGAGACGCTGCTGGTGGATGAAGTCGCGCCTTATGCCGTCACCGATAACGTGCTGGCGGGTTCAACCGACGTGGGTGACGTCAGCTGGAAAATGCCGGTTGCCCAGTGCTTCAGCCCCTGCTTTACCGTCGGCACGCCGCTGCACACCTGGCAGCTGGTGGCGCAGGGACGAACCTCGATTGCTCATAAAGGAATGCTGCTGGCCGGGAAAGTGATGGGCGCAACCGCGCTGAATCTGCTGCAGGATGCGGCGCTGCTGAAAAAATGCCGTGAAGAGTTTGAACAACACATACAAGAAAAACCGTACGTGTGTCCGATCCTACCGGGCGTGACACCGTCACCTTTAAAATAAAAAAACACAACACAACACAACAACACAACACTCCCGAGGAACGCCCATGAGTATGTCATCCATACCTTCGCATTCCCCATCCGGTAAGCTCTATGGCTGGGTTGAAAGGATCGGCAATAAAGTGCCACACCCTTTCCTGCTTTTTATCTATCTGATTGTGATATTGATGGTTGCCACCGCCGTGCTCTCCGCCTTTGACGTTAGCGTGCGCAGCCCGGCCGACGGCAGCCTGGTGGCGGTGAAAAATCTGCTGAGCATTGAGGGGTTGCACTGGTTTTTACCCAATGTGATTAAAAACTTCAGCGGCTTCGCTCCGCTGGGTGCCATTCTGGCACTGGTGCTGGGGGCCGGGCTCGCGGAGCGCGTGGGCCTGTTACCGGCTCTGATGGTGAAAATGGCCTCTCACGTCAGCGCGCGTTACGCCAGCTACATGGTGCTGTTTATCGCCTTCTTCAGCCATATTTCTTCCGACGCCGCGCTGGTGATCATGCCGCCGATGGGGGCGCTGATCTTCCTCGCCGTCGGGCGTCACCCGGTGGCGGGACTGCTGTCGGCGATTGCCGGCGTCGGATGCGGTTTTACCGCCAATTTGCTGATTGTGACTACCGATGTTCTGCTGTCCGGCATCAGTACCGAGGCGGCGAAAACCCTCGATGCGGCCATGCACGTCAGCGTGATCGACAACTGGTACTTTATGGCAAGCTCGGTCATTGTCCTGACGATTGTCGGCGGGCTGATTACCGATAAAATCATTGAGCCGCGTCTGGGGAAATGGGAAGGCCGTAGCGATGAAAAACTGGAGACGCTGAGTAAAGAACAGCGCTTCGGCCTGCGCGTGGCGGGCGTTGTCTCGCTGGCCTTTATCGCGCTGGTGGCGTTGATGGTGGTGCCGGAAAACGGGATATTGCGCGATCCCGTTAAACATACCGTCCTGCCCTCGCCGTTCATCCAGGGCATTGTGCCGCTGATTATCCTGTTTTTCTTTGTCGTATCGCTCGCCTACGGTATCGCCACTGGCAAAATCCGCCGCCAGGGCGATCTGCCGCAGCTGATGATCGAGCCGATGAAAGAGATGGCTGGCTTTATCGTGATGGTGTTCCCGCTGGCGCAGTTTGTGGCCATGTTTAACTGGAGCAACATGGGCAAGTTTATGGCCGTTGGCCTGACCGACGCGCTGGAAGCTGCCGGGCTAAGCGGCGTACCGGCGTTTGTCGGCCTGGCGCTGCTCTCGTCGCTGCTGTGCATGTTTATCGCCAGCGGCTCCGCTATCTGGTCGATTCTGGCGCCGATCTTCGTACCGATGTTTATGATGCTTGGGTTCCACCCGGCCTTCGCGCAGATCCTGTTCCGCATCGCAGATTCCTCAGTCATTCCCCTTGCGCCGGTTTCGCCGTTTGTTCCGCTGTTTTTAGGCTTCCTGCAGCGCTATAAACCCGAGGCGAAACTGGGTACCTACTATTCGCTGGTTTTACCCTATCCGCTTATCTTTTTAGGGGTATGGCTGGTGATGTTAGTGGCGTGGTATCTTGTCGGCCTGCCGATTGGACCGGGGATCTACCCGAGGCTGAACTAAAGGAATGAAGATGCTGAGATTACTCGAAGATAAGATTGCGACGCCGCTTGGGCCGCTGTGGGTGATCGCCGACGAGCAGGGTTGTCTGCGCGCGGTTGAGTGGGAAGAGCACAGCGACCGCATGGAAGAACTGCTCGATATCCACTACCGCGTACAGGGGTATGAACGTATCCGCGCCACCAACCCGGGCGGACTGAGCGACAAGCTTACAGCGTACTTCGAAGGCGATCTCAGCATCATTGACAGCCTGCCAACCGCCACGGCCGGCACGCCTTTCCAGCGCGAAGTGTGGCAGGCGCTGCGGGCCATTCCCTGCGGACAGGTCATGCATTATGGGCAACTCGCGGAGCAACTCGGTCGCGCCGGGGCCGCACGCGCAGTGGGGGCCGCGAATGGCGCTAACCCGGTCAGCATTGTGGTGCCCTGCCATCGCGTGATTGGCCGCAACGGTACCCTCACCGGCTATGCCGGCGGGGTGCAGCGAAAAGAGTGGTTACTGCGTCACGAAGGGTATCTCTTGCTGTAATTCCCAGGCTTTTTGTGCTTAATTTTCTTCCGGTTAGACTAAAAATCCATAATCAAGCTGTGGAATTTCAAGAAGATGGCGACATGATGCCGTCTCTTGTCCTTATTGAGGGTTTGTCAGGCTTACGTACTTACCAAAAAGATGTTAAAATTGACCAATATCAATTAAGGCTTGAGCAAACCTATGATCCCGGAAAAGCGAATTATACGACGCATTCAGTCTGGCGGTTGTGCTATCCATTGCCAGGATTGCAGCATCAGCCAGCTCTGTATCCCGTTTACCCTGAATGAACACGAACTTGATCAGCTTGATAATATCATCGAGCGTAAAAAGCCGATTCAGAAAGGGCAGACGCTGTTTAAAGCCGGAGACGAACTGAAATCGCTCTATGCTATCCGTTCTGGCACCATCAAGAGCTACACCATCACCGAACAGGGTGACGAGCAGATCACCGGCTTCCATCTGGCAGGCGACCTGGTGGGCTTTGATGCCATTGGCACGGGTCACCATCCGAGCTTTGCTCAGGCCCTTGAAACCTCAATGGTTTGCGAGATCCCGTTTGAAACCCTGGACGATCTGTCCGGCAAGATGCCTAACCTGCGTCAGCAGATGATGCGTCTGATGAGCGGTGAGATCAAAGGCGATCAGGACATGATCCTGCTGCTTTCCAAAAAGAATGCAGAAGAGCGCCTGGCGGCGTTTATCTACAACCTCTCCCGCCGCTTTGCCGAGCGTGGTTTCTCCCCGCGTGAATTCCGTCTGACCATGACCCGTGGCGATATCGGTAACTACCTGGGCCTGACCGTGGAAACCATCAGCCGTCTGCTGGGCCGTTTCCAGAAAAGCGGAATGCTGGCCGTTAAAGGTAAATACATCACCATCGAAAACGGTGAAGCGCTGGCCGTTCTTGCCGGGCATGCCCGCAACGTGGCATAACGCCCCGCAGATAACCTGCCAGACCCATAAATTTCTATGATTTATGGGTCTTCTGGCCTATAACACGTCCGTTCACTGACAGTTTCACCGCAGTACGTCGCCACACAGTAACCTGGAAGGTTCTCGTTGAGGTTATGAATTGAGAGAAAGTTTGTTTTTCGTTTCAGTCGTGATCGCCTCAGTGACCTTTATCTTCATCTGGATCATGCTTGTCGGCCCAATGAAGGGGGAAGAAAAAACCTATGTTCAGGATTCCACGACGTTTGCGATAGTGGTGATGGTACTGCTGTTTATTGCGTTTATCGCAGTCACCGCGACGGTGCTTTTCCTCTGATAAATTTTCATGAATTATTGATCTGGCAAAACTTCCCCTCTGTTTCATTCAGGATATATAGGTTACTCTTTTAATTACAGACTGTGGTGACAGTAGTAAGGAGACCTGTATGGCAAAGTATCAAAACATGCTGGTAGCTATCGATCCGAATCAGGACGATCAGCCGGCATTACGACGTGCTGTGTATTTACATCAACGGATTGGTGGCAAAATCAAAGCGTTTTTGCCGATCTATGACTTCTCGTATGAGATGACCACCCTTCTGTCGCCTGACGAGCGCACCGCGATGCGTCAGGGCGTGATCAGCCAGCGTACCGCGTGGATCCGCGAACAGGCTAAATATTACCTGGAAGCGGGTGTGCCCATTGATATTAAAGTGGTGTGGCATAACCGGCCTTTCGAAGCCATCATCCAGGAAGTCGTTGCCGGTGGACACGACCTGCTGCTGAAGATGACGCATCAGCATGACAAGCTGGAATCCGTGATCTTCACACCAACCGACTGGCATCTGCTGCGTAAATGCCCTTGTCCGGTCTGGATGGTGAAAGACCAGCCGTGGCCTGAAGGCGGGAAAGCCGTTGTGGCAGTGAATCTCGCCAGCGAAGAGGATTATCACAATTCGCTGAACGAAAAGCTGGTCAAGGAGACCATCCAGCTGGCTGACCAGGTTAACCACACCGAAGTGCATCTGGTGGGAGCCTACCCGGTTACCCCGATCAATATCGCCATTGAGCTGCCTGAATTTGACCCGAGCGTGTACAACGACGCGATCCGTGGCCAGCACCTGCTCGCAATGAAAGCGCTGCGCCAGAAATTCAGCATTGATGAAAAAATGACCCACGTGGAAAAAGGCTTGCCTGAAGAGGTGATCCCGGATTTAGCCGAACATCTGCAGGCCGGGATTGTGGTGCTGGGCACCATTGGACGAACCGGGATCTCTGCCGCGTTCCTCGGCAATACCGCTGAACAGGTAATCGATCATCTGCGCTGTGACCTGCTGGTGATCAAGCCGGATGAGTACCAGACGCCGGTTGAGCTGGACGATCCGGAAGACGATTAACCCCTAACGCCCGGGTAAGCGTCAGCGCTACCCGGCAATAAAAAAACCGCCGAATTCGGCGGTTTTTTCGTTTCAACGCAACTTACAACGCTTTCAAAATCGCATCCACGCTGGCTTTGGCATCGCCAAACAGCATGTGGGTGTTCTCTTTGAAGAACAGCGGGTTCTGCACCCCGGCATAACCGGTATTCATGGAGCGTTTAAACACAATAACGTTCTGCGCCTTCCACACTTCCAGAACCGGCATCCCGGCGATTGGGCTACGCGGATCGTCCTGCGCTGCCGGGTTAACGGTGTCGTTAGCGCCAATGACCAGCACGGTATCGGTGTCCGAGAAATCATCGTTGATCTCGTCCATCTCCAGCACGATATCGTAAGGCACTTTCGCTTCCGCCAGCAGCACGTTCATGTGGCCTGGCAGACGCCCTGCCACCGGGTGAATACCAAAGCGAACCTTGATGCCCCGCGCGCGCAGCTTCTCAGTGATCTCGGCAACCGGATACTGCGCCTGGGCCACTGCCATGCCGTAGCCCGGGGTAATGATGACCGAGTGCGAGTTTTTCAGCATCTCGGCGGTATCTTCCGCGCTGATCTCACGGTGCTCACCCACTTCTTCATCAGCGCCGGTTGAAGAGCCGTCAGAACCAAAACCCCCGGCGATAACGCTGATGAACGAACGGTTCATCGCCTTACACATGATGTAAGACAGAATCGCACCCGAAGAACCTACCAGCGCACCGGTAACAATCAGCAGATCGTTGCTCAGCATGAAGCCCGCTGCCGCCGCTGCCCAACCGGAGTAGGAGTTCAGCATGGAGACCACCACTGGCATATCCGCACCACCAATGGAGGCCACCAGGTGCCAGCCAAACGCCAGCGCAATGATCGTCATCACCAGTAACGCCAGTACCTGCAGGCCCACGCTTTCGGTACGCACGAAGACCACCAGCAGCACAAACGAGACCACCAGCGCCGCCAGATTCAGCTTATGACGGTTTGGCAGCATCAGCGGTTTTGAGGAGATCTTCCCGCGCAGCTTGCCGAAGGCGACAATGGAGCCGGTGAAGGTGACCGCACCGATGAAGATACCGAGGAACACTTCCGTCAGGTGGATATTCACCAGAATCGGTTCCAGACCCGGCGTGTGGTACAGGTAGCTGTTGAAGCCTACCAGCACCGCAGCCAGGCCCACGAAGCTGTGAAGAATCGCAACCAGCTCCGGCATCTCGGTCATTTCAACGCGTTTCGCCAGACGAATACCAATCGCCCCACCGATGATCATCGCCACCAGGATCCACGCCACGTTGCCGGTATCCGGCCCGAAGATGGTGGCAATCAGCGCAATCGCCATCCCGGCGATACCAAAGTTATTTCCCTGCTGAGACGTTTCGTGTTTGGAAAGCCCCGCCAGACTGAAAATAAACAGGATTGCAGCAACAATGTATGCGGCTGTCACTAATCCTCCAGACATATGCTACCCCTTAGCCTTTACGAAACATTTTCAGCATGCGCTGAGTCACGGTGAAACCACCGAAAATATTGATACTGGCGATCAGCACTGCGATAAAGCTCAGGAAGCTGATCCAGCCGCCGTGACCAATCTGCAGTAGTGCCCCCACCACGATGATCCCGGAAATGGCGTTGGTCACCGACATCAGCGGCGTATGCAGCGCATGGGAGACGTTCCACACCACGTAGTACCCTACGACACAGGAGAGCGCGAAGACGGTAAAGTGGCCGAGGAACTCTTTCGGGGCAACGTCAGCCAGCCAGCCGAACAGAATAATCGCCAGCGCCATGAGCGCGTATTTACGCCACGGTGACGCCGGTTTGGCAGGCTCTTTCGGCTCAGGCGCCGCTTTTGGCGCTGCCTGAGGCTGGGCCGAGACCTGAATCGGTGGCGCAGGCCAGGTGATTTCACCTTCACGGACTACAGTGACGCCGCGTACCACCACATCGTCAAAATCAATGGCGATGATGCCGTCTTTCTCTTTACAGAGCAGCTTCAGCAGGTTGACGAGGTTAGTACCGTAGAGCTGAGAAGACTGGGTTGGCAGGCGGCCCGGCAGGTCGGTATAACCGATCACCTTCACGCCGTTAGCGGTCGTGGTCACCTGATTCGGTACGGTATATTCACAGTTACCGCCGTTTTGCGCGGCCAGGTCGACAATGACGCTGCCCGGCTTCATGGAATCCACCATTTCACGGGTGATCAGCTTCGGCGCCGGTTTACCCGGAATCAGCGCGGTGGTGACAATAATATCGACATCTTTCGCCTGCGCGGCGAAGAGTGCCATTTCGGCTTTGATAAAGGCTTCGGACATCACCTTCGCGTAACCATCACCGCTACCCGCTTCTTCCTTAAAGTCCAGCTCAAGGAATTCGGCGCCCATACTCTGGACCTGTTCCTTCACTTCAGGACGGGTGTCAAATGCGCGTACGATAGCGCCCAGGCTGTTTGCCGCACCGATGGCGGCAAGACCCGCCACGCCCGCGCCAATCACCATGACTTTTGCCGGCGGGACTTTACCCGCAGCGGTGATTTGACCGGTAAAGAAGCGACCAAATTCGTGGGCGGCTTCCACAATAGCGCGGTAACCGGCAATGTTTGCCATGGAACTTAAGGCATCCAGCGACTGCGCACGCGAAATACGCGGCACGGAGTCCATGGCCATCACCGTCACGCCACGGGCCGCCAGCTTCTCCATCAGTTCAGGATTTTGCGCAGGCCAGATAAAGCTCACCAGCGTCGTCCCTGGATTCAACAGCGCAATCTCACTCTCTTCCGGTGCGTTGACCTTCAGAATAACCGGCGACTGCCAGACGTCAGCACCGTCGACCACCTCCGCACCAGCCTGGATAAAAGCGTCGTCATCGAAACTCGCCAGTTTGCCTGCGCCGCTTTCAACCGCGACGGTAAAACCCAGTTTCAGCAGTTGCTCCACCGTTTTCGGTGTTGCCGCTACGCGGGTTTCATTGGCTAACCGTTCTTTTGGTACCCCAATACGCATAGTTTTCCCTTCCATCGGTTTTTGATGATGGTTTATCGATAAATGCCCGCGGTTTGTATCAATTTTCGCCAACGCACGCGCGGCGCGAGATGATTAACCCCGGAAAATAAAACAGTAACAAACTGTCTATAACCTACTGAAAATAGCGCCAGTGATCTACCGCCAGAAAACACTATTTCTTACTTTATCTGTGAAAAATAAGCGATCGGCGTCACTGACAGTGATATTTACCTTAAATTCTTCGCCGGAACCGATAAATCGCGCAAGCGAAGCGGTAAAAACATGATATAGCGCCATAAGAGAACAACTTATTAACATTAAATTAACTTGTAAAAGTCATAAGCTTTATCAGTTTTACTTGTCAAACGCCTGTTTTTTCAACATATCACTAAATGTTATCGAATTCGGTGATTCAGTGAGCACAGGCTGTGAAAAATGGCGCAGACAGCGACAGGTTTTAAATGCAATAATCGGGACCGTCTCAAATTAACAACAATACCAGTACATGGTTTGCGCAAGGCGAAGGATTATTTTTATGAAGCTTAAGAACACACTCCTGGCGTCCGCACTTCTTTGTGGGACCGCCCTGTCTGCGAATGCCGCAACAGAGTTAACGCCGGAGCAAGCGGCAGCGTTAAAACCTTTTGACCATACGGTCATTGTGGGTCGTTATAATTCTATTGGCGATGCCGTCGCCGCTGCATCAAAAGCCGCTGATAAAAACGGGGCGGCCTCGTTTTACGTTGTTGACCAGTCTGACTATGGCAACAGCGGTAACCAGCGTGTGACCATTGCGCTGTACAAAGACAATGCGCCAAAAGCTGACGCACCGAAAAACCGCGTGATCAACGGTGTCGTTGAGTTGCCGAAAGATCAGGCGATTGAGCTGGAACCTTACGACACGGTTACCGTTCAAGGCTTCTATCGCAGCCAGCCTGAAGTGAACGATGCCATCACCAAAGCCGCGAAAGCGAAAGGTGCATACTCTTTCTACATCGTGCGTCAGGTCGATGCTAACCAGGGCGGCAACCAGCGTATTACCGCATTCATCTATAAAGAAGATGCGAAAAAACGTGTTCTGCAAAGCCCGGATGCGATCCCGGCTGATTCAGAAGCGGGTCGCGCAGCGCTGGCGAAAGGCGGCGAAGAAGCGAAGAAAGTTGAAATCCCTGGCGTAGCAACCTCTGCTGCACCCAGTGCTGAAGTGGGCCGTTTCTTTGAAACGCAATCCACAAAAGGTGGCCGTTATTCCGTGACGCTGCCAGACGGCACCAAAATTGAAGAGCTGAACAAAGCCACTGCTGCGCAGATGGTGCCGTTCGACAGCATCAAGTTTACCGGCAACTACGGCAACATGACGGAAGTCTCTTATCAGGTCGCGAAGCGTGCGGCGAAGAAAGGGGCGAAGTACTACCATATCACCCGCCAGTGGCAGGAACGTGGTAACAACGTGACCATCAGCGCCGATCTGTACAAGTAACAAAACCGTTTACGAAAGGCGGCGCAATGCCGCCTTTTTTGTTACTTTTTTTGAATTTCTGCCACACGTCATTGCATGCTTTCGTTACACTCCGTAAAATCCCGCGCCTTAGTGTGATCCACCATTTTTATGCGCCTGTGCGAAATAATTATTCTGGATTTGGACCTTTCATAACAGGAAGCCAATGGAAAAGAAACTTGGCCTGAGTGCTCTGACTGCACTCGTTTTAAGCTCGATGCTGGGTGCGGGCGTATTCAGTTTGCCGCAAAACATGGCGGCCGTCGCAAGCCCTGCCGCACTGCTCATTGGCTGGGGCATTACGGGCGTTGGAATAATGCTGCTGGCCTTCGCCATGCTGCTGCTCACCCGCATTCGCCCCGATCTGGACGGCGGGATTTTCACCTATGCCCGTGAAGGTTTCGGCGAGCTGATTGGCTTCTGTTCCGCGTGGGGATACTGGCTGTGTGCGGTTATCGCCAATGTCTCTTATCTGGTTATTGTCTTTTCGGCGCTCAGTTTCTTTACCGATACCCCAGCGCTACGCCTCTTTGGCGACGGCAATACCTGGCAGTCTATTGTCGGCGCCTCGGTGTTGCTGTGGTTCGTCCACTGGCTGGTGCTGCGTGGCGTACAAACCGCCGCCAGCATTAACCTGGTCGCGACCCTCGCGAAGCTGGTTCCGCTTGGCCTGTTTATCGTTCTGGCCTTTATCGCGTTTCGTCTCGACGTGTTTACGCTCGATTTCAGCGGCATGGCGCTTGGCGTCCCGGTCTGGGAGCAGGTGAAAAATACGATGCTGATCACCCTGTGGGTGTTTATCGGGGTTGAAGGCGCGGTCGTGGTGTCAGCCCGTGCGCGCAATAAACGTGACGTTGGCCGTGCCACGCTGCTGGCCGTGCTGGCGGCGCTGGGAGTGTATCTGCTGGTCACGCTGCTGTCGCTGGGCGTGGTGGCGCGTCCTGAGCTGGCCGAAATGCGTAACCCGTCAATGGCCGGACTGATGGTGAAAATGCTCGGTCCCTGGGGCGATGTGGTGATTGCTGCGGGCCTGATTATCTCCGTCTGCGGGGCTTACCTGAGCTGGACCATCATGGCGGCGGAAGTGCCGTTCCTGGCCTCTACGCACAAAGCATTTCCTCGCCTGTTTGCGCGTCAGAACAAAAACAATGCGCCTGCCGCGTCACTGTGGCTGACCAACATCAGCGTTCAGGTCTGCCTTGTGCTGATCTGGCTCACAGGTTCAGACTATAACACCCTGTTGACCATCGCCTCGGAAATGATTCTGGTACCCTATTTCTTAGTGGGCGCCTATTTGTTAAAAATTGCCACACGCCCGGTGCATTATGTCGTGGGTGTCGGAGCCTGTATTTACGGCCTGTGGTTGTTGTATGCTTCCGGGCCTATGCATCTGCTGCTGTCGGTGGTGTTGTACGCGCCGGGGCTGCTGGTGTTTATCTACGCCCGCCACACGCATCAGCTGGAGAATGCGCTGAAACGCCGTGAAATGGCATTAATTGGACTGTTACTGGTTGCTGCCGTACCGGCAACCTGGATGTTGATGGGATAGCATCGCCTTTCCCATTGTTGAACTGCAAAGGAGAATACGATGGGAAATGCACAGCTTCGTCCAATACTGATCACCGGTGGAGGCCGTCGAATCGGCCTCGCCCTCGCCCATCATTTTCTTAACCTTCGCCAGCCGGTCATTGTCAGCTACCGTACCGAATATCCGTCAATTGAAGGGCTGCGCAAAGCCGGAGCGGTCTGCATGCAGGCTGATTTTTCAACCGATGACGGCATTCTGGCCTTTGCGGAAAAGGTGAAATCCACCACCACGGCTCTGCGGGCGGTGATCCATAACGCCAGCGCATGGCAGGCCGAAAAGTCCGGCACATCACTCAGCGAAACGCTCTCCGCCATGCTGCAGATCCACGTCAACGCGCCTTATCTGCTTAACCATGCGCTACAGGATCTGCTGCGCGGGCATGGACATGCTGCGGGCGATATCATTCACTTCACCGATTATGTGGTAGAGCGTGGAAGCGACAAGCACATCGCCTATGCGGCCAGTAAAGCCGCACTGGATAACATGACGCGCTCGTTTGCCCGTAAACTCGCCCCGGAGGTGAAGGTCAACGCCATCGCCCCGGCGATGATTTTGTTCAACGAAAACGATGATGCGGAGTACCGTCAGCAGGCGCTGAATAAGTCGCTCATGAAAATTGCGCCGGGCGAAAAAGAGGTGATCGACCTGGTGGATTACCTGCTCACCAGTTGCTATGTCACCGGCAGAACCTTTGCCGTGGACGGCGGCCGGCCGCTGCGCTAGTGAAAATATCGGAACCGGCGTTAATGTTGAAAGATTAATGGAAGGTTAAGGTTCCGCGGTGTATGTTGGCTTTTTTCACGAAAACAGACGTTGTATGAATAAGATTGTTTATGTTGAAGACGAACCCGAAGTCGGGCAACTGATTGCCGCCTATCTGGGTAAACATGATATGGACGTCATTGTTGAGCCTCGCGGCGATTGTGCCGAAGAGGTGGTGGTCCGTGAAAACCCCGATCTGGTGTTGCTGGATATCATGTTGCCAGGAAAGGACGGCATGACGCTCTGCCGTGACCTGCGCGCCCGCTGGGACGGCCCTATCGTACTTCTCACCTCTCTGGACAGCGATATGAACCATATTCTGTCGCTGGAGATGGGGGCCAATGACTACATTCTGAAAACCACACCGCCTGCCGTCCTGCTTGCCCGCCTGCGCCTCCATTTACGCCAGCACGCCAGCATCGAACGCGAAGCACCGGCGCCGTCTCTGACACCGCATAAAGCCATGCGGTTTGGTACGCTGTCGATTGATCCGATTAACCGTCAGGTGTTGCTGTCCGGGGAACTTATAGCCCTCTCTACCGCAGACTTTGACCTGCTGTGGGAGCTGGCAACCCATGCCGGGCAGATCATGGACCGTGACGCGCTGCTGAAAAACCTGCGGGGAGTAAGCTATGACGGAATGGACCGCAGCGTGGACGTTGCGATTTCGCGACTGCGCAAGAAACTGCAGGATAATGCCACCGAGCCCTACCGCATCAAAACCGTGCGTAACAAGGGCTACCTATTTGCCCCCCACGCCTGGGAAACCTGATCGTCTTATCCGTACAAGATTTTCTGCGCGAAATGAAGGCATTACACGACGTTCGCCTTTCTTTCGCGCGTTTATTCCCCCTTTTGCGCAACAATTAACTTGCTAAGCCCGCGAACTATTCCATAATTAACATCTCATCTCTCTTCTCTTCAGCTCGCCCCGCACCGGCGACCGTTTTACTCATTTTCGCCGTGAAGCTTTCACGACATCTCTCCCATAAAATCTTGAAATGAGGATTTAAGACCATGAATTATGTATAGCTACAATCAGGTAGAAGCCATCAAAACCAATCTCGAGTGGATTGTGAATCAGGCTACTCTTAACCACGCCTCCCCCTCACGCACCGATCAAAAAGCGCTCTTTGACCTGCTGGAACTGATCCAGTCATATGAAATACTCCTGGATCTTATTCACGAATTCGGGACGGATGTGATTGATATGCACATTGCGGAAGGCCTGGCCATGACAGAAAAACTCATCGCCAAGGTAAAAAACAGCGCGAAAGCCATTTAACACGCTAGACAGACATGAAAAACCTGAAGGGTTTTCATGTATATTCTGCACATAGCGTTTTTGCGGTGAGATCCAATGAAAAAGCTGTTTGTGCAGTTTTATCTTTTACTGTTTGTCTGCTTCCTCGTGATGACTATGCTGGTCGGGCTGGTTTATAAGTTTACCGCCGAACGTGCGGGCAGACAGTCGCTGGATGACCTGATGAAAAGCTCGCTCTATCTGATGCGCAGCGAGCTGAGAGAGATCCCGCCACACGACTGGGCGAAAACCCTGAAAGAGCTGGATCTGAATCTGTCGTTCGATTTACGCATCGAGCCGTTGAAAGATTTCGAACTCGATCCGCCCGCCATGCAGCGTCTGCGCGAGGGCGACATCGTCGCGCTGGATGAGAAATATACCTTTATCCAGCGTATCCCTCGCAGCCATTACGTGCTGGCCGTCGGGCCGGTGCCCTATCTCTATTATCTGCACCAGATGCGTCTGCTGGACATGGCGCTGATGGCCTTTATTGCCATTTCACTGGCGTTTCCGGTCTTTATCTGGATGCGCCCACACTGGCAGGACATGCTGAAACTCGAATCCGCCGCGCAGCGTTTTGGCGAGGGGCATTTTACCGAGCGTATCCACTTCGACAGCGGTTCCAGCTTTGAACGACTGGGCGTGGCCTTTAACCAGATGGCCGATAATATCAATGCCCTTATCGCCAGCAAGAAGCAACTGATTGACGGGATTGCGCACGAGCTGCGTACGCCACTGGTTCGCCTGCGCTACCGTCTGGAGATGAGCGAGAATCTGACGGAATCAGAGTCTCAGGCGCTTAACCGCGATATTGGTCAGCTTGAAGCGCTGATTGAGGAGCTGCTTACTTACGCGCGCCTCGACCGCCCGCAGAACGAACTCAACCTCAGCACGCCGGACCTGCCTGACTGGCTGCAAACCCACATTGATGATGTCCAGAGCGTGAACCCGCAGCGCACGCTGCGCACGCGCGTCACGCAAGGTGATTACGGTGCGCTCGATATGCGCCTGATGGAGCGCGTGCTGGACAATCTGATCAACAACGCCCTGCGCTACAGCGAAAGTACGCTCCAGATTGGCCTGGATGTGCAGGGCAATCAGGCCAGCCTGACGGTTGAGGATGACGGCCCGGGAATTGCCCCGGAAGCACGCGAAACCGTGTTTGAACCGTTTGTACGTTTAGACCCCAGCCGCGATCGCGCCACCGGTGGATGTGGTCTGGGGCTGGCGATTGTTTACTCTATCGCCCAGGCCATGGGCGGCACCGTGCATTGTGAGGAGAGCGAACTCGGCGGCGCGCGCTTCTGCTTTAGCTGGCCCGTGTACCATAACGTCGCCCTTCCCGTTCCTGCCTGACCAAACCGCACGCTGGCCTGACCCGGCGTGTTGTGCTATATGATAAGTATGTTGTAACTAATGAGAGTGTTTATGGCATCCTACGATCTCATCGAAAGGCTGAACAGCACCTTTCGCGAAATAGAACACGAGCTACTGACCCTGACAGAACGTTTGCAGGCCTGCCGTCTGCTGGCCGCGCGCGTCTTTACCCTGCCCGATGTGGCCAAAGGGGCCGAGCACGATCCGCTGGATACCATCGAGGTGAAACAGCACCTCGGTAGCGCCGCCTGTGAGCTGGCGATGAAGCACTACCGCCATCTCTTTATCCAGCAGCAGTCAGAACAGCGCAGCAGTAAGGCGGCCGTGCGTCTGCCGGGTGTGATCTGCCTGCAAACCGATGCCCCAGCGCGTGAAGCGCTGGAAACCCAGATTGCCCACATCAACACCCTGAAAGCGACCTTTGAAAAAATCATCACCGAAGAGTCGGGCCTGGCCCCTGCCGCCCGGTTTGAGTGGGTGCACCGCCAGCTTCCGGGCCTGATAACCCTTAATGCCTACCGCACCCTGACGGTACTGCGTCACCCCGCCACGCTGCGTTTCGGCTGGGCGAATAAGCACATCATTAAGAATTTCACCCGGGATGAAATTCTGGCCCAGCTGGAAAAAAGTCTGAAGACGCCACGCACCGTCGCACCGTGGTCGCGCGAGCAGTGGATTGAGCGCCTGGAGCAGGAATATCACAGCATCGCGTCGCTACCGGCAAAGACGCGCCTCAAGATCAAGCGCCCGGTGAAAGTTCAGCCTATCGCCCGCGTCTGGTATTCCGGTCAGCAAAAACAGGTGCAGTATGCCTGCCCGACGCCTTTGATTGCGCTTTATGATGCCGATCAGGGTGCCATCGTGCCGGACATTGGTGAGCTGTTGAATTACGATGCTGAAAATGTCCAGCACCGTTACAGACCCCAGGCGCAACCGCTTCAGCTGATTATTCCGCGGTTGCACCTGTATGTGGCGGAATGATTATTTCAGACTGCCGACCATCGCTTCCGGGCGTACCCAGGCGTCAAATTCCGCCTCCGTCAGATAGCCCAGCGCCAGGGCGGAGGCTTTCAGCGTCAGCCCCTCCTTATGCGCTTTTTTGGCGATCTCGGCGGCCTTGTCGTAGCCGATATGGGTATTGAGTGCAGTCACCAGCATCAGAGACTCATTCAACAGCTGGCTGATGCGCTCGCGGTTTGGCTCAATGCCCACCGCGCAGTGCTCGTTAAAGCTCTCCATCCCATCCGCCAGCAGACGAATCGATTGCAGAACGTTGTGGATCACCATCGGGCGATAGACGTTCAGCTCGAAGTTGCCGGATGCACCGCCCATGTTGACGGCCACGTCGTTGCCCATCACCTGACAGCAGAGCATGGTCATGGCTTCGCACTGGGTCGGGTTCACTTTACCCGGCATGATAGAACTACCCGGCTCGTTTTCCGGAATGCTGATTTCACCAATGCCGCAGCGCGGGCCTGAGGCCAGCCAGCGCACGTCGTTGGCAATTTTCATCAGCGAGGCCGCCAGCCCTTTCAGCGCACCGTGGGTGTGAACCAGCGCATCGCAGGTCGCCAGCGCTTCGAACTTATTGGGCGCCGTGACAAACGGCTGACCGGTAATGGCAGCAAGCTCCCTCGCCACGCGCACCGCATACTCCGGATGGGTATTTAACCCGGTCCCCACCGCCGTGCCGCCGAGCGCCAGCTCCGACAGATGCGGCAGGCTGTTCTCAATATGCTTCAGATTGTGTTCCAGCATCGCCACCCAGCCGGAAATCTCCTGGCCGAGCGTCAGCGGCGTGGCATCCTGCAGGTGCGTACGGCCAATTTTAACGATATCGCGGAAGGCCTGCGCCTTGTCGTTAAGCGTGGCCTTGAGGACATTGAGCTGCGGGATAAGCTGTTCGCGAAGAGCAATCACCGCCGCCACGTGCATCGCCGTGGGGAAGACGTCATTAGAACTTTGGCTTTTGTTGACGTCATCGTTTGGATGGACCTTACGCTCCATACCACGCACGCCGCCCAGCAGCTCACTGGCCCGGTTTGCCAGCACTTCGTTCATGTTCATATTGCTTTGCGTGCCGGAACCGGTCTGCCAGATGGCAAGGGGGAATTCGTCGGGGTGCTTGCCCGCCAGCACTTCGTCGGCGGCATTCATGATGGCGGTGGCTTTATCGGCCGCCAGCAGGCCTAAATCCTGGTTAACTTTCGCGGCGGCCCGTTTGGTGAGGGCCAGCGCCTGAATCAGCGAGACGGGCATTTTCTCGGTCGAAATACGGAAATGCTCGAGCGAACGCTGGGTTTGCGCGCCCCAGAGCTTATCGGCCGGAACCTCGATGGCGCCCATAGAATCTTTCTCATGGCGTACCGTTGTCATTACTTTCTCCTTGATAACAAAAGAGGGATTGCTCACATGCTTAAGGGATAAGTATTGATGACTTCTGAGAAACGTTATGGCGCTTTGTGCGCTCTTTTTGGTGTCGGGTGGCGCTGATGCTTACCCGACCTACGAGAATGTAGGCCGGGTAAGGCACAGCCGCCACCCGGAAATTTACAGAATTACTTCACACAGGCCGAACACTGAGAGGACTGGATCTGTTTGAAGAAGTCGTTGCCTTTGTCATCCACGAGGATAAACGCCGGGAAGTCTTCCACTTCGATTTTCCAGATAGCTTCCATACCCAGTTCCGGGTATTCCACACACTCCAGACTCTTGATGCTGCCCTGCGCCAGCACCGCAGCCGGGCCGCCGATGCTGCCGAGGTAGAAGCCGCCGTGCTTGTGGCACGCGTCCGTCACCTGCTGACTACGGTTGCCTTTTGCCAGCATAATCATGCTGCCGCCGTTAGCCTGTAGCTGGTCAACGTACGAGTCCATACGCCCGGCCGTGGTGGGGCCTAACGAGCCAGAAGCATAGCCCTCAGGCGTTTTCGCCGGGCCCGCGTAGTAGATCGGATGATCTTTAATGTACTGCGGCAGCCCTTCGCCGTTGTCCAGACGCTCTTTCAGCTTCGCGTGCGCGATGTCGCGGCCCACGATAATGGTGCCGTTGAGGGAGAGACGAGTCGAAACCGGATATTGTGAAAGCTGCGCCAGGATCTCTTTCATCGGACGGTTCAGATCAACGCGAACCGCTTCGCCCTCACCCGCTTTACGCAGTTCTTCCGGGATGTATTTACCCGGGTTGTTTTCCAGTTTTTCGATCCACACACCTTCACGGTTGATCTTCGCCTTGATGTTACGATCCGCGGAGCAGGAGACGCCCATCCCGACCGGACAGGATGCACCGTGACGCGGCAGACGGATCACGCGCACGTCGTGGGCGAAGTATTTACCGCCAAACTGCGCACCGAGGCCCAGATTGCGCGCTTCTTCCAATAGCTCCTGTTCAAGCTGAACGTCGCGGAACGCCTGGCCGTGCTCGTTACCTTCTGTCGGCAGGCCGTCATAGTATTTGGTCGAGGCCAGCTTCACGGTTTTCAGCGTGCTTTCCGCCGACGTACCGCCAATCACAAACGCGATATGGTACGGCGGGCACGCCGCGGTACCGAGGGTGCGCATTTTTTCCACCAGATAGTTCTTCAGCTTGCCCGGGGTGAGCAGCGCTTTGGTTTCCTGGTAGAGATAGGTCTTGTTAGCTGAACCGCCGCCTTTGGCGATACAGAGGAATTTGTACTCGTCGCCGTCCACGCTGTAGAGGTCAATCTGTGCAGGCAGGTTGGTGCCGGTGTTGACCTCTTTGTACATGTCCAGCGGCGCGTTCTGCGAATAGCGCAGGTTGTCTTCGGTGTAGGTGTTGTAAACGCCGTGCGCCAGCGCCGCTTCATCGCCGCCGCCGGTCCAGACGCGCTGGCCTTTTTTCCCGACGATGATTGCCGTGCCGGTGTCCTGGCAGGTTGGCAGAATGCCTTTTGCCGCGATATCGGAGTTACGCAGGAACTGCAGGGCAACGTATTTATCGTTTTCGCTGGCCTCGGGATCGCTCAGGATATCGGCCACCTGCTGCTGGTGTGCAGGACGGAGCATGAACGAGGCGTCGTGAAAAGCCTGCTGCGCCAGCAGCGTCAGCGCCTGCGGATCGACCTTCAGGATCTCTTGTCCTTCAAACTCAGAGACAGAGACGTGATCGCGGGTTAACAGATAGTATTCGGTCTGATCCTTACTCAGCGGGAAAGGATCCTGATAATGGAAGGGTTTGTTCGACATTGTTCTCTCACTTACTGCTTCAGTCTGATTATTTGGGCAGATGTTCCGCTGCCCGCTTAAAAGCGAGTCAGCTTATCCTACACAATTTTTTAACAAAAACTGAGACTAGTACGACTTTTTACATCCACAGGTTACTTCCCGGTAGTTTATTGCTTTAATACCCGAAGTTTATTCCACATTTGAATCAGGGCTTGATAATGCAAAAACTCATCAACTCAGTGCAAAACTACGCCTGGGGAAGTAAAACTGCGTTAACGGATCTCTACGGTATCGCGAACCCAAACAACCTGCCCATGGCAGAACTGTGGATGGGTGCGCACCCGAAGAGCAGCTCAAAAATTGAAGACGCCAGCGGTCAGGTGCACAGCCTGCGCGACGTCATTGATGCCGATAAAGCCGCGCTGCTGGGCGACAAGGTGGCTCAGCGCTTTGGCGAACTGCCGTTCCTGTTTAAAGTGCTGTGCGCCGACCAGCCGCTCTCCATCCAGGTCCACCCGAATAAGAAAGCCTCTGAAATGGGCTTTGCGAAAGAGAATGCGGCCGGTATTCCGTTAGACGCTGCCGAGCGTAACTACAAAGATCCAAACCATAAGCCGGAGCTGGTGTTCGCGCTGACCCCGTTCCTGGCGATGAACGCCTTCCGCGAGTTTTCAGAGATTATTTCCCTGCTGCAACCGGTCGCTGGTGCCAATAACGCTATCGCCCACTTCCTCGAAAACCCCAATGCAGAAGGCCTGAGCCAGCTGTTTGCCAGCCTGCTTAACATGCAGGGTGACGAGAAATCCCACGCGCTGGCGGTGCTGAAAGCAGCCCTGACCACGCAGCAAGGTGAACCGTGGGACACCATTCGCCTGATCTCTGAGTTCTACCCGGACGACAGCGGCCTGTTCTCTCCTCTGCTGCTGAACGTGGTGAAGCTGAACCCGGGCGAAGCGATGTTCCTGTTCGCGGAAACCCCGCACGCCTACCTGCAGGGCGTGGCGCTGGAAGTGATGGCCAACTCCGACAACGTGCTACGCGCGGGCCTGACGCCGAAATACATCGACATCCCTGAACTGGTTGCTAACGTGAAGTTCGTGGCGAAACCTGCCGCAGAGCTGCTGACTCAGCCAGTGAAAAAGGGCGCAGAGCTGGACTTCCCGATCCCGGTTGAGGATTTTGCTTTCTCGCTGCATGACCTGAGCCAGACAGAAACGACCATCGCGCAGGAGAGCGCGGCGATCCTGTTCTGCGTGGAGGGCGAAGCTACTCTGCATAAAAATAGCGAGCGTCTGGTGCTGAAACCGGGTGAATCGGCGTTTGTTGCGGCGAATGAGTCTCCGGTAAGCGTAAGTGGCACCGGTCGTCTGGCGCGCGTTTTTAATAAGCTATAGGCACTTACTGAATTTTTTAACAACTCTTGCTAAGCTAGTGGCAGGTTTTATATCTCCGGGCGGTTTCAACCGCCTGGTTTCATTTTAGGGATAGTCGCAATGAAAAAATCGGTCGTAGCGGTTGGAGTGATTGTAGCGTTAGGCGTGGTCTGGACGGGTGCCTCCTGGTATACCGGGAAACAGCTGGAAAGCCGTCTGGCTGAGATGGTGGCGCAGGCTAACAGCGAAATTAAGGGCAGCGCACCGGAAGCGGGCGTAGAGCTGAGCTACCAGAATTATCAGCGCGGTGTGTTCACCAGCCATATGCAGCTGGTGGTGAAGCCTGTTGCCGGTAATGAAAACGGCTGGCTGAAGCCGGGTCAGAGCGTGGTGCTGAATGAAGTGGTGAGCCACGGTCCATTCCCGCTGGCGCAGTTAAAGTCGTTTAACCTGATCCCGTCGATGGCGTCCGTTCATACTGTTCTGGTGAACAACGACCTGACCAAACCGCTGTTTGATCTGGCGAAGAATGAATCACCTTTCGATATTAACACCCGCATTAGCTACTCCGGTGATACCCGTTCTGATATCGCGCTGAAAGCGCTGAACTACGAGAAAGAGAATGAGAAAGTCGCCTTTAGCGGCGGCAATTTCCAGGTTGATACTGACCGCGACGGGAACGTGTTATCTCTGACGGGTGAAGCGGAAAGTGGCCTGGTCGATGCCGTAAATGAATATAACCAAAAAGTTCAGCTCACCTTTAACAATCTGAAAGCCGACGGCAACAGCCGAATGACCGACTTTAAAGAGCGCATCGGCGATCAGAAACTGTCTGTCGACAAGATTGCGATTGCCATTGAAGGTAAAGAGATGGCTGTGCTGGAAGGCATGAACATCGACGGCAAATCTGACGTGTCTAAAGACGGCAAAAACATCAACACCCAGCTGGATTACACGCTGAAGAGCCTGAAAGTCCAGAATCAGGATCTGGGCACCGGCAAGTTTTCGCTGAAAATCGGCAATATCGACGGCCAGGCGTGGCACGAATTTAGCCAGAAATACAGCAAAGAGAGCCAGGCGCTGCTGACCGATGCCGCGCTGCAGCAGAACCCGGAGGTGTACCAGCAGCAGGCTATGGCGGTACTGTTCAACAACCTGCCAATCCTGCTGAAAGGCGAGCCGGTGGTCACCGTTGCGCCGCTGAGCTGGAAAAACAGCAAAGGCGAAACCAGCTTCAACCTCTCTCTGTTCCTGAAAGATCCGGCAACCGCCACGGGCGAACCTCAGACGCTGGCACAGGAAGTGGATCGCAGCGTGAAGTCCCTCGACAGCAAGCTGACTATCCCGATGGATATGGCCACCGAGTTTATGACCCAGATTGCGAAGCTGGAAGGCTACGGCGATGAAGATGCTGGCAAGCTGGCGAATCAGCAGGTGAAAGGTCTGGCGGCAATGGGCCAGATGTTCCGCATCACCAAGGTGGACAACAACACCATCTCCACCAGCCTGCAGTATGCCAACGGTCAGGTGACGCTCAACGGCGACAAAATGCCGCTGGATGACTTTGTCGGCATGTTTGGTATGCCTGCTCTGGGCGCGCCGGAACCGGCTGAACCCGCAGCGCCAGCCGAACCAGCAGCGCCACAACAGTAAACGTCAAAACCCCTCATGCGAGGGGTTTTTTATTGCCGGGTGGCGCTGACGCTTACCCGGCCTACGATTCCGGGCCGTTGTAGGCCCGTGCAAGCGCAG
>NZ_JAIWJZ010000068.1:0-29164 GCF_020216105.1 Enterobacter sp. K16B | reverse complement strand
CGTTTTGCTTTAAGAACAAGAGATTAGATTTGGCATGGATTTTGTAATGCCTGTTGCATTACTCGGGAACTCGTGGGAGAGCACCATGCTGGAACTACTTTTTGTGATTGGCTTTTTTGTCATGCTGTTAGCGACAGGTGTGTCGCTGCTCGGCATTCTGGCGGCTATCGTCGTGGCGACGGTGGTGATGGTTATCGGCGGTTTATTTGCCCTGACGATCAAGCTGTTGCCGTGGTTACTGCTGGCCATTGCGGTGGTGTGGGTGATTCGGGCGATAAAATCACCAAAATTGCCCACTTATCAGCGCAATAACCGCTTTCGTTACTAAGGTATTGAGGGGTTCGTCACATACTTGTAACTTTTCCGGCAGCAGGGCTTAGAACAGAATAGGATTTACTTATCGAATCTGTCACTATGGCTGCCGCTAAAGAATTCATCGAGCTGTACCCTACATACAGCCGAACTAAAAAAAGAAAGGGCTTCCTTAAGGAAGCCCAATTTCTTTTCAGGGCTCAGGGAATCAGCAAACTCGACCCCTGCGTGGCCCGGCTCTCGAGCACCTCATGTGCGCGCTGCGCATCGATTAGCGGATATTTCTGCGCCTCTGCCACATCCACTTTTATCACCCCGCTGGCGATCAGCGAGAACAGCTCGTTACTGGCTTCCTCCAGCTCTTCCCGGTTGGTGATGTAACCCTGCAGGGATGGGCGCGTGACGTACAGCGAGCCTTTCTGATTCAGAATGCCGAGATTTACCCCGGTCACCGCGCCTGACGCATTCCCGAAGCTGACCATCAGCCCACGACGCTGCAGACAGTCCAGCGATGCTTCCCAGGTATCTTTCCCTACAGAGTCATACACGACGCGGACTTTTTTGCCGTTGGTTATCTCTTTCAGCCGTTCGGTAATGCTCTCTTCACGGTAGTTAATGACCTGCCAGGCGCCCGCCTGCAATGCGCGCTGTGCTTTTTGCGCATTGCCCACGGTACCGATCAGTTTCGCGCCCAGTGCTTTTGCCCACTGGCAGGCGATAAGCCCGACGCCACCCGCCGCGGCATGAAACAGGAACTGCTCGTCGGGTTTTATTTCATAGGTTTTGCGCAGCAGATAGTAAACGGTCAACCCCTTCAGGAACGAGGCCGCCGCCTGCTCAAAGGTGATGGCGTTGGGCAGCAGGGCGGCTTTATCCGCCGGGACGTTATGGACGGAGCTGTAAGCCCCAAGAGCCGATTGCGCATACACCACGCGGTCGCCCTCCTTAAGATGCTTAACCGCGCTGCCCACTTTGCTGACGATACCGGCCGCCTCGGTGCCCAGCCCGCTCGGCAGTGACGGAGGCGGGTAGAGACCGCCGCGAATATAGGTATCGATATAGTTAATGCCGATGGCTTTGTTTTCGACCTGCACTTCATTTTCGCCAGGCGCGGCGGGGGTGAACTCCACCGCTTTGAGTACGTCAGGGCCACCATGCTTGTGAAATTCAATACGTGTTGCCATGCTTCCTCCAGAATGTGGTAATCTTTCGACCCACTCTTTATCTCGGTAACTCCATTCACTATGGCAGGAAACAAACCCTTCAACAAACAGACTGAACCTCGCGAGCGTGATTACCAGGTCGCAGGGTTAAAGGTCCCGCCGCACTCGATTGAAGCGGAACAGTCGGTGTTGGGCGGTTTAATGCTGGATAACGAACGCTGGGACGACGTCGCTGAGCGCGTGGTGTCTGAAGATTTCTACACCCGTCCGCACCGTCATATCTTTACCGAAATGGCACGTCTGCAGGAGTCGGGCAGCCCGATTGACTTGATCACGCTCGCGGAATCGCTGGAGCGTCAGGGTCAACTGGACAGCGTCGGCGGGTTCGCCTATCTGGCAGAATTATCGAAAAACACGCCAAGTGCGGCAAACATCAGCGCCTACGCCGACATTGTGCGCGAACGTGCGGTTGTCCGCGAGATGATCTCGGTGGCGAATGAGATCGCCGAAGCCGGTTTTGATCCGCAGGGCCGCACCAGCGAAGATCTGCTCGACCTCGCGGAGTCCCGTGTCTTTAAAATCGCCGAAAGCCGCGCCAATAAAGACGAAGGCCCAAAAAACATCGCCGATGTCCTCGACGCCACCGTCGCCCGTATCGAACAGCTGTTCCAGCAGCCGCATGACGGTGTGACCGGGGTGAACACCGGCTATGACGATCTCAACAAGAAAACCGCCGGCCTGCAGCCGTCGGATTTGATTATCGTCGCCGCGCGTCCGTCGATGGGTAAAACGACCTTTGCGATGAACCTCGTCGAAAACGCGGCGATGTTGCAGGACAAGCCGGTACTCATCTTCAGTCTTGAGATGCCCTCCGAGCAGATCATGATGCGTTCTCTGGCATCGCTGTCGCGCGTGGACCAGACCCGCATCCGTACCGGTCAGCTTGACGATGAGGACTGGGCGCGCATCTCCGGCACCATGGGCATTCTGCTGGAAAAACGTAATATCTACATTGATGACTCCTCTGGCCTGACGCCGACGGAAGTCCGTTCCCGCGCGCGCCGTATCGCCCGCGAGCACGGTGGCATTGGTCTTATCATGATCGACTACCTTCAGCTGATGCGCGTGCCGTCGCTTTCCGACAACCGTACGCTGGAAATCGCCGAGATTTCCCGCTCGCTCAAGGCGTTAGCCAAAGAGCTGCACGTGCCGGTCGTGGCGCTGTCGCAGCTTAACCGCTCTCTGGAACAACGTGCCGACAAACGTCCGGTCAACTCTGACCTGCGTGAATCCGGCTCCATCGAGCAGGATGCGGACTTAATCATGTTCATCTACCGTGATGAGGTTTATCACGAGAACAGCGACCTGAAAGGGATCGCCGAAATTATTATTGGTAAACAACGTAACGGCCCGATTGGGACGGTGCGTCTGACCTTTAACGGCCAGTGGTCGCGTTTCGACAACTATGCCGGTCCTCAATATGATGATGAGTAATTTCTAAGGAATTCAAATGCAAGCGGCAACAGTCGTCATCAACCGCCGCGCTCTGCGACACAACCTGCAACGTCTGCGTGAACTGGCACCCGCCAGCAAGCTCGTTGCAGTCGTGAAAGCGAACGCTTACGGACACGGTCTTCTCGAGACCGCGCGAACGCTCCCCGATGCCGACGCCTTTGGCGTCGCCCGTCTTGAAGAAGCTCTCCGCCTGCGCGCGGGGGGGATCACGCAACCGATTCTGCTGCTGGAAGGTTTTTTCGAAGCCACCGATTTGCCGATCATTGCAGACCAGCATCTTCACACGGCGGTGCATAACGAAGAGCAGCTCGCCGCACTGGAAACCGCCGAGCTAAGCGAACCGGTCACCGTGTGGATGAAGCTCGACACGGGTATGCACCGTCTGGGCGTGCGTCCGGAGAACGCGGACGCGTTTTACCAGCGTTTGTGCCAGTGCAAAAACGTGCGTCAGCCGGTCAATATTGTCAGCCACTTCGCCCGCGCCGATGAGCCCGAGTGCGGTGAGACCGAGCGGCAGCTGGATATCTTTTCCACCTTCTGCGAAGGCAAGCCTGGGATGCGATCCATTGCGGCATCCGGCGGAATTTTACTGTGGCCTCAGTCACACCTCGACTGGGCTCGCCCGGGCATCATTCTTTACGGCGTGTCGCCGCTGGAGAACAAACCCTGGGGACCGGACCTGGGTTTCCAGCCGGTGATGTCTCTGGTGTCTAATCTGATTGCCGTGCGCGAACACAAAGCGGGTGAGCCGGTAGGTTACGGCGGCACCTGGACCAGCGAACGTGATACCCGTCTCGGCGTCGTGGCAATGGGCTATGGCGATGGCTATCCGCGCGCCGCGCCGTCCGGTACGCCGGTTCTGGTCAATGGCCGCGAAGTGAAGATTGTGGGTCGGGTGGCGATGGACATGATATGCGTCGATCTGGGGCCTGACGCCCAGGATAAACCCGGCGACGATGTGGTGATGTGGGGCGAAGGGCTGCCTGTTGAACGCATTGCTGAAATGACAAAAGTGAGTGCTTACGAACTTATCACGCGCCTGACATCACGGGTGGCGATGAAATACATCGATTGAACCGACAATGAAGTGAGGCCAATAACCTCACTTCAACTTTATTAACATCCACTCGATCTTCTCCCACTTCCGGTTTATTGTTGAATTCCCTGCCTCATCGAATTCCGGAGACATCGCGTGTTTCAGAAAGTTGACGCCTACGCCGGCGACCCCATTCTCTCCTTAATGGAGCGTTTCAAAGAAGATCCTCGCAGCGATAAAGTGAACCTCAGCATTGGCCTGTATTACAACGAGGATGGCATTATTCCTCAGTTGAAAGCCGTCGCTGAAGCCGAAGCGCGTCTGAACGCCGCGCCGCACGGTGCGTCGCTATATTTGCCGATGGAAGGGCTCAACAGCTACCGCAACACCATCGCGCCGCTGCTGTTTGGTGCCGATCACGCCGTGCTGGCGCAAAAACGGGTGGCGACCATCCAGACGCTGGGCGGGTCGGGTGCGCTTAAAGTGGGTGCCGACTTCCTGAAAAAATATTTCCCGGATTCGGGAGTGTGGGTCAGCGACCCAACGTGGGAAAACCACGTTGCGATTTTTGAAGGCGCAGGATTTAAGGTGGCGACCTACCCGTGGTTCGACAGCGAAACCAACGGCGTGCGCGTTGAGGCGCTGCTGGAAAAACTGAATACGCTGCCGGAGCGCAGTATCGTCCTGCTGCATCCGTGCTGCCATAACCCGACCGGTGCAGACCTGACAAATGCCCAGTGGGATGCGGTGATTGAGGTGCTGAAAGCGCGCAATCTGATCCCGTTCCTCGATATTGCCTATCAGGGCTTTGGCGCAGGGATGGAAGAGGATGCCTACGCGATCCGCGCCGTTGCCAGCGCCGGGCTGCCTGCACTGGTGAGTAACTCCTTCTCGAAAATCTTCTCCCTGTACGGCGAGCGCGTCGGTGGCCTTTCCGTGGTGTGCGAAGACGCCGAAGCGGCGGGCCGTGTACTGGGGCAACTGAAGGCGACTGTGCGCCGTATCTACTCCAGCCCGCCAAACTTTGGTGCGCAGGTGGTGGCGACCGTTCTCGGTGACGAGCAGCTGAAAGCTAACTGGCTTGCTGAAGTGGAATCCATGCGTAAGCGTATTCTGTCGATGCGTCAGGAACTGGTTAACGTGCTAAAAGAGGCTGTGCCGGGGCATAACTTTGACTATCTGCTGAAACAGCGCGGAATGTTCAGCTACACCGGACTGAGCGCCGCTCAGGTTGATCGCCTGCGTGAAGAGTTTGGCGTCTACCTGATTGCCAGCGGGCGTATGTGCGTGGCAGGTCTCAATGCCAGCAACGTGCATCGTGTGGCGCAGGCATTTGCCGCTGTAATGTGAGTATTTACTTACGTGTATGCCCTGTGTAGGCCGGGTAAGGCGTAGCCGCCACCCGGCTTTTTTGTTTGCACCAGTGTAAAATTTCGCCCGGTGGCGCTGCGCTTACCGGGCCTACACGCCTCTTCTGTGCTTTGTGATCGTCTTCTTTTTATTCGACTTCATAAGTAAAAACTCCTTTCCTTCACCTCCCGCTGGGGTTATGGTCGGAAAGTTTTTGACCATTCGCTCAAAATAAAACGATAACGAACTGAATATTCAGGGGAAAATATGCGCAAGATCACACTGGCGCTCAGCGCCGCCTGCTTATTGTTCTCGCTTAACAGTGCTGTCGTCGCGCGCGCTTCCGCCCCGACGCCGCTTTACACCGGTACCACCGCTGCCATTCTTGCCGAACAGGCACCCATTCACTGGGTTTCCGTGGCCCAGATCGAGAACAGCCTGATGGGGCGTCCGCCAATGGCCGTGGGCTTCGATATTGACGATACCGTTCTGTTCTCCAGCCCGGGATTCTGGCGCGGCAAAAAAATGTATTCGCCCGACAGCGAAGCGTATCTGAAAAACCCCGAGTTCTGGGAAAAAATGAACAACGGCTGGGACGAATTCAGCATCCCGAAAGAGGTGGCCCGCGCGCTTATCGCCATGCACGTGAAGCGCGGCGACAGCATTTACTTTGTCACCGGACGCAGTCAGACCAAAACGGAAACCGTCTCTAAAACCCTGCAGGATGATTTCATGATCCCGGCGGCCAACATGAACCCGGTGATCTTTGCGGGTGACAAAGAAGGGCAAAACACCAAAACCGAGTGGCTGGAAAAGAAAAATATCAAACTGTTCTACGGTGATTCAGATAACGACATTACCGCTGCGCATGACGTCGGGGCCAGAGGGATCAGAGTGTTACGCGCTTCTAACTCGACCTATCGACCGCTGCCGATGGCCGGAAAGTTTGGCGAAGAGGTGATCGTCAACTCGGAGTATTAAGCCCCAGGCAGCGACTTTGACTCTTTTTTAGTCAAATCTCGCTGCTGCGGGTTTTACCTTTCGTCTTCTTGCTGCACACTTAGAAAGATTTATCTTTCATTACGGAGCAGTACATGTGGTATCAACAGACCCTGACGTTAAGCGCTAAACCACGCGGATTTCACCTGGTGACGGATGAAGTCATCGGGCAAATCCGCGACCTGTCGCAGGTCAAAACGGGTTTGCTGCATTTGCTGCTTCAGCACACGTCTGCCTCTCTCACGCTTAATGAAAATTGCGATCCCACCGTCCGGTCTGACATGGAGCACCATTTTCTGAAGACCGTTCCGGACAACGCGCCTTATGAGCACGACTATGAGGGCGACGATGACATGCCTTCACATATCAAATCTTCCCTGCTGGGCGTATCGCTGATGTTGCCGGTACACCATGGGCGGCTAATGCTGGGAACATGGCAGGGGATCTGGCTGGGAGAGCATCGTATTCACGGTGGTTCGCGTAAAATTATCGCCACGCTACAAGGGGAATAAAGATGACAATTTCGGAGCTACTTCAGTACTGCATGAGTAAACCAGGCGCGGAGCAGAGCGTTCATAGCGACTGGAAAGCCACCCAGATTAAAGTGGGGGACGTCCTGTTTGCGATGGTGAAAGAAGTTGAGGGGCGTCCAGCGGCGTCGCTGAAAACCAGCCCGGAACTGGCCGATTTGTTACGCCAGCAGCACCATGACGTGCGGCCAAGCAAGCATCTCAATAAAGCCCACTGGAGTACCGTCTATCTTGACGGGTCGCTGCCAGGCTCACAAATATACTATCTGGTTGACGCGTCTTATCAGCAGGCGGTTGAGCTGCTGCCGGAAGCGACCCGACAGCAACTCTCCGTGTGACAATTACAGCAATGGCTTGAGGAAGCGCGCGGTGTGCGAGGCTTCGCACTCTGCAACGGTCTCTGGGGTGCCGGAGACAAGGATTTCACCGCCGCCGCTGCCGCCTTCCGGGCCGAGATCGACAATCCAGTCCGCGGTTTTAATCACGTCCAGGTTGTGTTCAATGACCACAATGGTGTTGCCCTGATCGCGAAGCTGATGCAGAACGTCGAGCAGTTGCTGGATATCGGCAAAGTGCAGACCGGTGGTCGGCTCATCCAGGATATACAGCGTCTGACCGGTACCGCGTTTGGACAGCTCACGCGCCAGCTTCACGCGCTGCGCTTCACCCCCTGACAGCGTGGTGGCGGATTGCCCCAGACGAATGTAGGTCAGACCGACGTCCATCAGCGTCTGCAGCTTACGCGCCAGCGCAGGTACGGCATCAAAGAACTCACGCGCCTCTTCGATGGTCATGTCCAGCACTTCGTGGATCGTTTTGCCTTTGTACTTAATCTCCAGCGTTTCGCGGTTATAGCGTTTGCCTTTGCACTGGTCGCACGGCACGTAGATATCCGGCAGGAAGTGCATCTCCACCTTGATCACGCCGTCGCCCTGACACGCCTCACAGCGGCCGCCGCGAACGTTAAAGCTGAAACGACCTGGCGTATAGCCGCGCGAACGCGCTTCCGGAACGCCAGCAAACAGCTCACGTACGGGCGTAAAGACGCCGGTATAGGTCGCCGGGTTGGAACGCGGGGTCCGGCCAATCGGGCTCTGATCAATGTCGATAACCTTATCGAAATGCTCCAGCCCCTGGATATCACGGTACGGTGCCGGTTCGGCCAGCGTCGCGCCGTTCAGCGCCGTCTGCGCAATCGGGAACAGCGTATCGTTGATTAGCGTCGATTTACCGGAACCGGATACGCCAGTAATACAGGTAAACAGGCCAACCGGCAGCGTCAGGGTGACGTCTTTCAGGTTGTTGCCGCGCGCGCCGGTGAGCTTAAGCACTTTCTCCGGATTCGCCGCCACGCGCTGCTTCGGCACCTCAATCTTGCGCTTGCCGCTCATGTACTGGCCGGTTAACGATTCTGGCACTGCCATAATGTCTTTCAGGGTGCCTTCCGCGACCACCTGGCCGCCGTGTACGCCCGCGCCCGGGCCGATGTCGATAACATGGTCGGCAGCACGGATCGCATCTTCATCATGCTCAACCACAATCACCGTGTTGCCGAGGTTACGCAGATGAATAAGGGTACCGAGCAGACGCTCGTTGTCGCGCTGGTGAAGGCCGATGGACGGCTCATCGAGCACGTACATGACGCCGACCAGGCCTGCGCCAATCTGGCTTGCCAGACGGATACGCTGGGCTTCACCGCCGGAGAGCGTTTCTGCCGAGCGGGAAAGCGTCAGGTAGTTCAGGCCGACGTTGACCAGGAACTTCAGACGATCGCCGATCTCTTTCAGCACTTTTTCGGCGATTTTCGCGCGCTGACCAGAGAGCTTCAGATTGTTGAAGAAGTCCATTGCGTGACCGATGCTCATGTCTGAGATGGTCGGCAGCGCGGTGTTTTCCACAAACACGTGGCGCGCTTCGCGACGCAGACGCGTGCCGTCACAGGTGGCGCAGGAGCGGTTGCTGATGAACTTCGCCAGCTCTTCGCGTACCGCGCTGGATTCGGTCTCTTTGTAGCGGCGCTCCATGTTGTGCAGCACCCCTTCGAACGGGTGGCGACGTACGGAGGTGTCGCCGCGATCGTTCATATATTTGAACTCGATGTTCTCTTTACCGGAACCGAACAGGATCACTTTGTGCACGTTCGGGCTCAGGCTGGCCCACGGCGCTTCCACGTCGAACTTATAGTGCTCTGCCAGCGATTTAAGCATCTGGAAGTAGTAGAAGTTACGCTTATCCCAGCCGCGGATTGCGCCGCCCGCAAGCGACAGCTCCGGATTCTGGATCACACGATCCGGGTCAAAATACTGCTGCACACCCAGGCCGTCACACGTCGGGCAGGCGCCCGCCGGGTTGTTGAACGAGAACAGGCGCGGTTCCAGCTCGCGCATGCTGTAGCCGCAAATCGGGCAGGCAAAGTTGGCGGAGAAGAGCAGCTCTTCCGCCTGCGGGTCGTCCATGTCGGAGACCACGGCGGTACCGCCGGAGAGTTCCAGCGCGGTTTCAAACGATTCCGCCAGACGCGTGGCGAGATCGTCACGCACCTTAAAGCGGTCAATCACCACTTCGATGGTGTGCTTCTTCTGCAGCTCCAGCTTTGGCGGATCGGACAGGTCACACACCTCGCCATCAATACGGGCGCGGATATAACCCTGGCTTGCCAGGTTTTCCAGCGTTTTGGTGTGCTCGCCCTTACGCTCTTTGATGATCGGCGCCAGCAGCATCAGGCGTTTGCCTTCCGGCTGCGACAGCACGTTATCCACCATCTGGCTCACGGTCTGTGCCGCCAGCGGGACGTCGTGGTCCGGGCAGCGCGGCTCACCCACGCGGGCATACAGCAGACGCAGGTAGTCATGAATTTCGGTAATGGTACCGACCGTTGAGCGCGGGTTATGCGAGGTGGACTTCTGCTCAATAGAGATAGCAGGAGACAAGCCTTCAATGTGGTCGACATCCGGTTTTTCCATCAGCGACAGGAACTGACGCGCGTACGCAGAGAGTGATTCAACGTAACGACGCTGTCCTTCGGCATACAGAGTGTCGAAAGCCAGTGAGGATTTGCCAGACCCCGAAAGCCCGGTCACGACAATGAGTTTGTCGCGAGGGATTATGAGGTTGATATTCTTGAGATTGTGGGTGCGGGCGCCCCGAACTTCGATCTTATCCATTCACCTTTCCCGGTTGGAACACGGATTGCCTGGTTTGTTTGAAGGACAAACGGCTGTCAGAAACGGCTAATTATGACACAATTTGACCTGTTTGAATATACAGTATTGGAATGCATTTTCTGACTGACTGTGTAACAATGTTATGTTCGCACGAGAACTCTGGAATCCATCTCGCAGCTATCAAAATGCAGCATGGAAATGGTACACTCGCGCGTTTACACTATTAAGAAACGTATTCAGGAGACACGAACATGGCCAGCAGAGGCGTAAACAAGGTGATTCTCGTCGGTAATCTGGGCCAGGACCCGGAAGTACGCTACATGCCGAGTGGTGGCGCAGTTGCCAACATTACGCTGGCTACTTCCGAATCCTGGCGTGATAAAGCGACCGGTGAGATGAAAGAGCAGACCGAATGGCACCGCGTTGTGCTGTTTGGCAAACTGGCAGAAGTGGCCGGTGAGTATCTGCGTAAAGGTTCTCAGGTGTATATCGAAGGCCAGCTGCGTACCCGCAAATGGACCGATCAGTCCGGTGCTGAGAAGTACACCACTGAAGTGGTGGTTAACGTCGGTGGCACCATGCAGATGCTGGGTGGCCGTCAGGGCGGTGGCGCACCAGCAGGTGGTGGCCAGCAGCAGGGCGGTTGGGGTCAGCCTCAGCAGCCACAGGGCGGCAACCAGTTCAGCGGCGGCGCACAGTCTCGTCCGCAGCAGCAGTCTGCGCCGGCGCCGTCTAACGAACCGCCAATGGATTTCGACGACGACATTCCGTTCTGATTTCCAGCCTCTAAGAAAAGCCCTGCTGTCGCAGGGCTTCTTATATTACCCGGTGGTTGATAATTACATTCATAACGGTGTAAATGTTGTCTGAATAATATCGTCCGCGAGGTGCTATGCCACAACAACTCTTTGATCCTGCTGACGTCCAGAAAACATTCTCAATGCTGACTGTAGACAGCCATAATACGACGTTGCTGAATGAGATTTCCCTTCGAGCATCAGTCGATGATGAGCTGAGCTTTGGCCCATTCCCTCCAGGCTATCATTTTGTCAGGGCTGAAAATCGTATTGCGGGTATTCCTAACGAGCATTTTGAACTGGCCTTAGTTAATGAAATCACCAAAGAGATTGTTTACTACAATCGCGTGATTTATCAGAAAGATGCCTTCTTAAACTACATGCCGGTAACGCAAATCCTGATATGGCGGTCGCCCAAACCGTCGCATCGTGGCGTGTTACGCGATCTGCCTGGCAAAGTGTTTTCCCAATACTTACTGGAAAAATACAACGTCATTATCACAGATCGTCACCAGACGCGTGACGGTATGAGCTTCTGGCAATCTCGGCTGTACGACGCCATCGCCAGCGGTCATCATTTGTATGCCTACGACATGATCACCTGTGAAATGAGGCCAATTAAGAGAGACAGCGATATTGGCAACCAGGTTGACTGGCTTTGGGGAGATGAAGAACACCACCAGAACCGCCTGGCGATTATCAGTAAATTCCCGCTGCCTGTTATGGACTGAAGCCCTGAAAATAAAAAAGCCTCGTAAAAGAGGCTCTTAACATCTTGTTATAAAACGACCATCAGGTAATGACCATCGGCCAGTCCGGTGGTGTATGGCTCATCGCTTCAACCATCACTACTTTAATATTTTCCCAGACGGCGGCCATATCCAGCAGGGTAATGCCAAGCAGACCTGTTGCAAACCAACAGGCCGCGCCCAGTCCTAACAGCGTGCTGATGACAGCAAGGCCCGTGTAGTCAGATTTACGAAATTGAATGTTCAGCGTGCTGGCTAAAAACATCAGTACCGCACTCAACAAAGGCCAGCGCAAGAGAACCATGCTGGTAGTAATGGTTGCCATAAAACCCATCCTCTACAAAACAGACGAACTGAATGAAACAGATTTTTTCGTTACATAAGATGTGTGAACTATATCACGTTTGCTGTTTTATTCGCCAGTCCCGGGCTGATGAAAAAGAGGGATTCCTCGCTGCCTGTAAACCCTATTCGCCTGAGAGAAAATATATCTTTGCAGGCTAAGCTCTCATTCCCCGTACTCTTTATAATGAATTCATTGAGATAGCAAAATCGATGCAAAAGAGGGCGCGTTGTATAACGTTTACAGCCATATCCCTATGGCTTATGCTTGAGTGGACAATTAATTTTACTCGCAGCTAACCTTTCAGGTTTTTGAATTTTATTGTTTTTTTATTTATTTGTACGTATTTAATTACACACAACGTTGTTTTAATTCGCTGCGCTGAGATCCAGCTTGTGGCGTTGGTATGACGACATTTCGAATCTGAAGAAAGTTGCGTCCGGTTTATCGCCTGATAATCAGCGAAAAAAAATGAAAGAAAACCGACGTGAGATTATTAATGACAGCATGCAGGCGCTGCATGCGCTGGCAAAGCTGATGCCCCAGCTTCATGCCCAATGTTCACTGGCCGACATGCTGGAGACTATCAGCCGCGCCCTGGGCGCAAGCCTTGCCTGGGTCAGCGTAAATGGTGATGACGGCCTGCAGCGTGTGGTCAGCGCCGGGGAGATGACCTGCCATCCCTTCGAGGTCGCCGATTTCCTCGCGGGCACTCTGCTGGAGCGGCATCATCGTTCGTGGCGGGTGGTCTACTGGAAAGAGAATATTGGCCGCGCGTTATTTCCTCCTCAGCATCCCGGCTATGCGCAGCTGCAAAGCGGGGTGCTGTGCAAACTTTCGACCCATAACTGGCACTGCAGCGGCTATTTCTTTTTAGGGTTTGATGAACGACTCTATTCTCTGCCGGTTCTGAAAAATATTGTCGTGGTGCTGGTCGAAAAATTAAAAGACTATTTCGCGGAAATTATTGCCCGGGAGAAAACCGCCCAGGAAATGCAGCGCGTCGTGACGCAATATAAGACCCTGTTTGAACGGGCCCCGGTGTTAATGAACTCTTTCGACAAATTTAACCGCTGCGTGCTGTGGAATGCCGAATGTGAAAAAGTGTTCGGCTGGACGATGGCGGAGATCGCTGAATATGCCGATCCGCTTGCGCTGTTTTATCCCGACCCTGAAGAGCGTCGGCGGGTCAGGGAGTCGGTCAATGTCTCACCGCTTAAAGATATGTATGAATGGCATCCGTTACGCAAAGACGGCACCCGGCTGACGGTACTGTGGTCCAACATTCTGCTGCCGGACAACTCTATTCTCAATATTGGGCTGGACATTACCGAGCGGAAAAAAGCCGAGCAGGAGCTGGAGGTAAAAGCCACCACCGACGATCTTACCGGCTGCTTTAACCGTTCGGCGATTTTGCAGCAGCTGGAGCTTGCGCTGGCGGCCAATACCCGGCAGGAGGTTAACAGCCACTTTTGTGTCCTGATGTTTGACCTGGATTTTTTCAAGCAGATCAACGATGAGTGGGGTCACCCGGTGGGCGATGCGGCGCTCCTTCACTTTTGTAACGCGATCCGTGAGTTAGCGCCCTCAGAGTCAGCGTTAGGGCGCGTGGGAGGAGAAGAGTTTTTGCTTTTGCTGGCGCACGCTGACGGCAATGGCGCTGCGCAGTTGTCCGCCAGGCTGCGCACCTTTCTGCAAACATACCCGCTGGTGGTGGGTGAGAGAAAGCTGTCGCTGTCGTTTAGTGCCGGGGTTGTCGAAGTCAGTGGGGGACAGCGGGATACTTCAGCCTTACTGAGGCGTGCCGATAAAGCATTATATGAGGCCAAGCATTCGGGACGAGGAAAAACGGTGGTGGCTGATTATTTATAAATCAATGCACAAAATACGCCCAAACAAATAGCATAAAATGTCATGATGGGGTTGTGCTTTTTTCGTGCTGTCACAAGTTTGGCTTAATCAACGATCGTCTGTTGTGTTATCTTCCCACCGCGCTTACGGGCTGGATAATTATTTTCCTTAATTGAAACGGAACGAATACTTACAGTTTCACTTACGGGAAAATATTATCGTCATAACGAAATTTAAGATTTTTAATACTAAAAGTCAGTTGCTAACTTCGCATGATTCATGCAACGTAATCACCTGTTTAACAAAGCATCCGGCCTTCATTACTACAGGCGTACAACATGCAGGGATATAGGGCGGGAAATGAATCGTAGCGCACGGCGCAAGATGCTCAGGGTGGTAGGGATCATCATGGTAGTTATGCTGCCGGTGATGCTTGCGCTATGGTTTGCCCAGCTAAGAGCCGTATCAGAAACAAGCGCCCAGCTACGCACCTTTGCTGAACTGGCTTTAGACAAAACCGAGCTGGTTATTCAGCAGGTTGATCTGGCCCGGATTGAGGCTACAAAATATCAGGGTGAGCGTTGTACGCCGGAACACCGTCAATATATGTTGAACGTGGTTCGTGGCCGCCTGTTTGTTGCCGATTTAATTTATGCGGAAGGTCAGAATTTTCTTTGTTCGACCGTTTTTACACCGGATCATCCCTACGCCATTCCCGTTGCTAATTACACCCGGAAACCTGACGTCGCTATCTATTATTATCGCGATACCCCATTTTATACTGGCTATAAAATGACATATATGCAGCGCGGAAATTATGTGGTGGTGGTTAATCCACTTTCATACAGCGAAGTCATGTCCGAAGATCATTCCCTTTCATGGGGAGTATACGACACGGTTACCAATGCGTTCTTTTCCGTTAGCCAGAAAGCCAACGTGTCGTTATTAAATTCGATGATTCGGGATAAGGAATCGGTATTTCAAAAAGATAACCGTTTTTATACGGTCGTAAAATCGCCCAAAAGACCGATTGCGGCGATTGTGTCGACATCGAATAAACGCTTTTATGAAACGCTTTATCATCAGGCGACGCTGACGCTGCCGCTGGGCATGATCTGCAGCATGATTATTTTGCTGGTATGGTCCCGTACCCATCGTGAGCTTAATTCGCCAGGGCGCTTGTTGCACCGGGCGCTGAACAAGCGTCAGCTTTGCGTACACTATCAGCCGATTATTGATATTAAGAATAATCAGTGTGTGGGCGCGGAGGCGTTGTTACGCTGGCCGGGTTTTAACGGGCAGGTGATGAGCCCGGCGGAATTTATCCCGCTGGCGGAAAAAGAGGGCATGAGCGAGCGGATCACGGACTATGTCGTTGAGGAGGTGTTCAGCGATCTGGGCCATTTCCTGGCCGGGCATCCGCATCTCTATATTTCAATTAACCTGTCGGCCACGGATTTTCACTCCTCGCGGCTGATTGCCATGATTTCTGACAAGGCCCGCCACTACGCCGTCCGTGCCCAGCAAATCAAAATAGAAGTGACGGAACGCGGTTTTATCGATGTCCCCAAAACCACGCCGGTGATTCAGGCTTTCCGTCAGGCGGGCTATGAAGTCGCGATCGATGATTTCGGTACCGGTTACTCGAACCTGCATAACCTTTATTCGCTGAACGTGGATATTCTGAAAATTGATAAATCGTTTATCGATACCTTAACCACCAACAGCACCAGCCACCTGATCGCCGAACACATCATCGAGATGGCTCAGAGTCTGCGGCTTAAAACCATTGCGGAAGGGGTTGAGACGGCAGAGCAGGTAAGCTGGCTGCTGAAGCGCGGCGTCCAGTACTGTCAGGGATGGCACTTCGCGAAAGCGATGCCGCCCCAGGAATTTATGACCTGGCAGCAGCAACCTTTGCATTGATCGTACTTAGTTCAACTGGTGGCGATAATCGCTCGGCGTGCGGTCAAACTCACGGCGAAATACGCGGGAAAAGGTCTGTTGCGACACGTAGCCAAGATCCATCGCGATATCAAATATCGGCCGCTGCGTTGAGCGTAACGCCTGCGCCGCCAGCAGCAGTCTGCGCTGACGGATGTACTCACCCAGCGTCTGATGCATAACCGTGCGGAACATTCGCTGTAAATACCATTTCGAATAGCCCGACTTTTTCGCGACCACATCAATGTTCAACGGTTGGTCGATATGTTCATCAATCCATTCAATAAGCGTCTGAATAATCTGCTGATGCGACATAAGGTTGCCCCTCTGTAGATACAACTATCTCGGTTAATTCGTCGTTTTCTCTGCGGGGGAGTATAATTCCTCAAGTTAACTTGAGGTAAAGAGGTTTTATGGAAAAGAGATTGCCGCGAATAAAAGCGCTTTTAACCCCCGGTGAAGTGGCTAAGCGAAGCGGTGTTGCCGTGTCGGCGCTCCACTTCTATGAAAGCAAAGGGTTAATCAAAAGCATTCGTAACGCCGGAAACCAGCGGCGCTACACCCGCGACGTGCTCCGCTACGTGGCGATTATCAAAATTGCGCAACGAATCGGTATTCCCCTGGCCACGATTGGCGAAGCCTTTGGCGTACTGCCGGAAGGGCATACGCTGAGCCCGAAAGAGTGGAAAGAGCTGTCATCCCAGTGGCGTGAAGAGCTGGACAGGCGTATCCATACGCTGGTCGCTTTGCGTGATGAACTGGATGGCTGCATTGGCTGCGGGTGTTTGTCGCGTAGCGATTGTCCGCTGCGTAACCCGGGAGACAGGCTGGGCGAGCAGGGGACGGGGGCGCGGTTGCTGGAAGAAGATTGAGATCGGTTTGCCGGGTGGCGGCTGCGTCTTACCCGGCCTGCAAAACCGAGAACGTAGGCCGGGTAAGCGAAGCGCCACCCGGCAAAAAGCATAATAAAGAACTAAAGCGCCACATAAGGGCGCTTTAGTTTTTCCCGGTCTTTGTCTTTCACTCTATCCCGCTGGTTCACGGGAGGGTTTCCCCCGACATCAGCACCCCTCGTGTCGAGCTGGTTGGGGAGGTTCCGGATTGTGCTGACACTTTAATTCTATGCAAGACCCGTTTTTTCGCCAGCCGCCCCCACGCTTTTTTAGCCGAATTTTTTTCGCGGTGTTGTTCGATTTTCTATAGTTAAAAAGTATGAATAACAGGAGAAAACCATGCTCACGGTACACCACCTCAACCAGTCGCGCTCGCACCGCGTGATCTGGGCGCTGGAAGAACTCGCGCTGCCGTATGAGATCGTTCACTACCAGCGGGAAAAGAACATGCTGGCACCGGCCTCCCTGAAAAAGGTGCATCCGCTGGGCAAATCACCGGTTATTGAAGATAACGGACTGATCCTTGCCGAATCCGGCGCCATTCTGGAATACCTGCAGGAAACGTACGATCCCGAGTCCCGGCTTAAGCCTTTAGATCCGGCCCATAAGGTGCAGTACCGCTTCTGGCTGCATTACGCGGAAGGATCGCTGATGCCGCTGCTGTTAATGAAGCTGGTCTTTAATAGTCTCGGCAAGCCACCCGTGCCGTTTGGTATCAGAACCCTGGGGAAAGCGCTGGGGCAAGGGGTGCAGAAAGCGTATCTCAACCGTCAGCTGGAAACCCATGCGCGCTTTATTGAATCACATCTGGCTGAAAACAGCTGGTTTGCCGGGAAAGCGCTCAGTATGGCCGACATTCAGATGAGCTTTCCGATCTTTGCCCTGCTGGCACGCGGTGGTATCAGTAACCTGCCGCATATTCAGGCATGGAAGACAAAGGTGGAGAACAGCCCGGGCTGGCAAAAAACCCTGGAGCAGGGTGGCCCGCTATCTATCCCGGGTGAGGATTGAAATGTAAACACATTGCGCATAAACGATAACGTTTGCGCATCCTCTGTTTATTTCTTCAGCGTCATAAGTGAATTTTAGCGAAAAACGATAAAGTTCAGTTGAAAAGGGCGGGTATTAGGCTGGATAATCGTTTGCCTTAATTTGACCACCCGTTTGTAAGTGCGGAGCTAAACGTTTGCTTTTTTTGCGACGCCCTTTCGTCGCAAACGCAACACAAGGATTTGACGTTTAGCTGGCAGCGGCGTCTCCACCTTGCTTACAGACTTCCTAAAAAACTCTCAGGGGATGTTTTCTATGTCTACGCCATCTGCGCGTACTGGCGGTTCACTTGACGCCATGTTTAAAATTTCGGCTCGCGGCAGCTCCGTGCGCCAGGAAATCGTTGCCGGTTTGACAACGTTTCTGGCGATGGTTTACTCCGTCATCGTGGTGCCGGGCATGCTGGGCAAAGCGGGCTTCCCGCCAGCGGCGGTCTTTGTGGCAACCTGTCTGGTGGCCGGTGTCGGCTCTATCGTGATGGGGCTGTGGGCGAACCTGCCGCTGGCGATTGGTTGCGCCATCTCTCTGACCGCGTTTACCGCGTTCAGCCTGGTGCTGGGCCAGCAGATCAGCGTCCCGGTTGCGCTGGGTGCCGTGTTCCTGATGGGCGTGCTGTTTACCGTTATTTCAGCGACCGGTATCCGTAGCTGGATCTTGCGCAACCTGCCGCAGGGCGTGGCGCACGGCACTGGCATCGGTATCGGCCTGTTCCTGCTGCTGATCGCCGCCAACGGCGTCGGTCTCGTCATCAAGAACCCGCTGGACGGTCTGCCGGTGGCGCTGGGTCATTTCGCCAGCTTCCCGGTGATTATGTCGCTGATCGGCCTGGCGGTGATTATCGGTCTGGAAAAACTGAAAGTCCCGGGCGGCATTCTGCTGACGATTATCGGCGTCTCCATTGTCGGCCTGATTTTCGATCCGAACGTTCATTTCTCCGGCATTTTCGCCATGCCGTCGCTGAGCGATGATAAAGGCAACTCCCTGATTGGCAGCCTGGATATCGTTGGCGCGCTGAACCCGGTGATCCTGCCAAGCGTGCTGGCGCTGGTGATGACCGCCGTGTTTGATGCGACCGGGACCATCCGTGCGGTTGCGGGTCAGGCAAACCTGCTGGATAAAGACGGCCAGATTATTGATGGCGGCAAGGCGCTGACCACCGACTCCCTGAGCAGCGTCTTCTCTGGCCTGGTAGGCGCGGCGCCTGCGGCAGTGTATATCGAGTCCGCCGCGGGCACGGCGGCAGGCGGTAAAACCGGCCTGACGGCGATCACCGTTGGCGTGCTGTTCATGCTGATCCTGTTCCTCTCGCCACTCTCCTATCTGGTTCCGGCCTACGCCACCGCGCCAGCGCTGATGTACGTTGGCCTGCTGATGCTGAGCAACGTGGCGAAAATCGACTTCGCGGATTTCGTCGACGCCATGTCAGGTCTGATTACCGCGGTGTTTATCGTGCTGACCTGTAATATCGTGACCGGCATTATGATCGGCTTCGCGTCGCTGGTGATTGGCCGAGTGGTCTCCGGTGAGTGGCGCAAGCTGAACGTAGGTACCGTGGTCATTGCCGTTGCGCTGGTGGCGTTCTATGCGGGCGGCTGGGCAATCTGAGTTGTCCTTTGATGCGAAAACGGGTGGCTCAGGCCGCCCGTTTTTATTTTCAGGACTCATCCTGTTGCCTTTTACGTTACTCTGGGGAAGATAGAATAAAAGGCACGACGCCTTCCGTAGTAAATAAGCAACACAGCAAACAGGGAACGCATGGAAATCTTCTTCACAATACTCATCATGACCCTTGTGGTCTCGCTATCCGGGGTGGTTACACGCGTACTGCCCTTTCAGGTCCCCCTGCCATTAATGCAAATTGCCATCGGCGCGCTGCTGGCGTGGCCGACGTTTGGCCTGCACGTGGAATTTGACCCCGAACTGTTCCTCGTGCTGTTTATCCCGCCACTGCTGTTTGCCGATGGCTGGAAAACGCCGACGCGCGAGTTCCTTGAGCACGGACGAGAGATCCTGGGCCTGGCGCTGGCGCTGGTGGTGGTCACCGTGGTCGGGATTGGTTTTCTCATCTACTGGGCCGTACCCGGCATCCCATTAATTCCGGCTTTCGCGCTGGCCGCCGTGCTGTCGCCAACCGATGCCGTGGCGCTGTCCGGCATTGTGGGTGAAGGCCGCATTCCGAAGAAAATCATGGGGATTTTACAGGGTGAGGCGCTGATGAATGACGCCTCCGGTCTGGTCGCCCTGAAATTTGCCGTGGCCGTGGCGATGGGGACGATGGTCTTTACCGTCGGCGGCGCGACCCTGGAGTTCTTTAAGGTGGCCATTGGCGGGATCCTGGCAGGCTTCGTGGTGAGCTGGCTGTACGGTCGCTCATTGCGCTTCCTCAGCCGCTGGGGCGGCGATGAGCCGGCGACGCAGATTGTGCTGCTGTTCCTGCTGCCGTTTGCCTCTTATCTGATTGCTGAACATATTGGCGTGTCGGGCATTCTGGCGGCGGTTGCGGCAGGGATGACCATCACCCGCTCCGGCGTGATGCGCCGCGCGCCGCTGGCCATGCGCCTGCGTGCCAACAGCACCTGGGCGATGCTGGAGTTTGTCTTTAACGGCATGGTGTTCCTGCTGTTGGGCCTGCAGCTGCCAGGCATTATGGAATCCTCGCTGGTGGCGGCCGAAGCCGACCCGAATGTTGAGGTCTGGATGCTGTTTACCGACATCGTGCTGATCTACCTGGCGCTGATGCTGGTGCGTTTCGGCTGGCTGTGGACGATGAAAAAGTTCAGCGTGCGCTTCCTGAAGAAAAAACCGATGGAGTTCGGCTCGTGGACCACGCGTGAGCTGCTGATTGCCTCCTTTGCCGGCGTGCGCGGGGCGATCACCCTCGCCGGTGTGCTCTCCATTCCGCTGTTGCTGCCCACGGGTGATGTCTTCCCGGCGCGTTACGAACTGGTGTTCCTGGCGGCGGGCGTGATCCTGTTCTCCCTGTTTGTCGGCGTGATTATGCTGCCGATTTTGCTGCAGCATATTGACGCGGGGGACTCGACTCAGCAGCACAAAGAGGAGCGTATCGCGCGTGCGGCCACCGCTGAAGTGGCGATTGTCGCGATTCAGAAAATGGAAGAGCGTCTGGCCGCGGATGCGGAAGAGAACATCGACAATCAGCTGCTGACGGAAGTCAGTTCCCGGGTGATTGGTAACCTGCGTCGCCGCGCCGATGGGCGTAACGATGTGGAAAGCTCGCTGCAGGAGGAGAACCTGGAGCGCCGGTTCCGCCTGGCGGCGCTGCGCTCAGAGCGTGCCGAGCTGTACCATCTGCGCGCCACGCGCCAGATCAGCAACGAGACGCTGCAAAAGCTGTTACACGATCTGGACTTGCTGGAAGCGCTGTTGATAGAGAATCAGTAGCACGCTTTTGCCCGGTGGCGCTGCGCTTACCGGGCCTACGTCCGAACCGTAGGCCGGGTAAGGCGAAGCCGCCACCCGGCACTATTCAGACCGCACCCAAAACCCCTCACAACACTGCAGCCACGCCTGCGCACTCTGGGACAAATAGACCCCTTCACGCCAGATCATCCCCAGTTGCCAGTGCAGATCGCTCTCCAGCGGGATCCAGCGCAGCGTGTTTTTATCCAGACGTTCGCATATCGGCTGCGGCAGGATGGCAATGCCTACGCCTGCCTGCACCATCGCCGCCAGGAAATCCCACTGACCGCTGCGCACTGCAATGCGCGGCTTCACGTTATGGTGTTGAAACAGCGTCATCAGCTGGCGGCTTAAGGCGAAGTCTTCGTTGTAGATCAACAGAGGGTGCTCACCGAGCAATTCAGGCTTCACCGAGTCTCTCTTCAGCCAGTCGCCGGAGCGGGGAACCAGCACGCACAGCGGGTGGCTAAAGAGCGGAAGCGTCGCCAGACCGCTCTCTTCCTCAACGGGGAGGGCGGTCATTGCCACGTCGAGCTCACCGTTGGTGACGGCCTGCTGTACGGTTAACCCACCAAACTCCGAAATCTTCAGCTCAACGCCGGGGTAACGCTGGCGAAACAGGCTAATCGGCCCGGCCATCATCATCCCCACCATCGGTGGAATGCCGAGGCGCAGCACCCCTTTCGTCAGGTGGTTTATATCATCCAGCTCCGCTTCCAGCTGGCGGAACTCCGCCAGAATCGCCAGCCCGCGTTCGAACACCACGCGTCCGGTGTCGGTCAGCAACAGCTTGCGCCCGTCGCGGATCAGCAGGGTACAGTTCAGTTCATCTTCGAGGTTTTTCAGCATCTTGCTGATGGTGGGCTGGGTAACAAACAACTTCTCCGCTGCGCGGGTAAAACTTTGCTGGCGAACCACTTCGACAAAATAGCGCAGCGTTCTTATGTCCATGATTATTCCTCGAAACTATACCTGTGATGATTTTAATTCATTTCAGTCCACACCGTGCGCTCACTATACTGGCGCCTCGTCTCATTTTTGAGGAAAACCCCTATGGCCGTGGCGTTAAGCCGTGTTACGCCTGCCGTTGTACAACGACTCCAGGTACCGGTTCAGGTACTGCTCTACGCGGGATTGTTCGTTTTCGCTGAATATCTTGTCGGCTGGCTCCATCTGCCGCTGCCTGCCAATTTGGTGGGGATGCTGCTGATGCTGACGCTTATCCTCTGTCGCGTGATCCCCCTTAACTGGGTACGCGCCGGCGCGCGCTGGCTGTTAGCAGAGATGCTGCTGTTTTTTGTCCCTGCCGTGGTGGCGGTGGTGAACTATGCCCAACTGCTGATGGTGGACGGCTGGCGCATCTTCGCGGTCATCGCACTGAGTACGCTGATGGTGCTGGGGGCGACCGCCTGGGTGGTGGATAAAGTCTATCGCTTTGAAATCCGCAGGCACAAACATGACTAACTTTCAGATAAGCGTCCTGTGCCTGATTGCTACGCTGGGGATCTACTTCGCCAACAAGCGGCTGTATCGCCGTTTTCATGCTCTGCCGCTGATGCCGCTGGTCTTCACACCAATCCTGCTGGTGCTGATGCTGGTCTTTGGTCATATCTCCTGGCAGGACTACATTGGTGAATCCCACTGGCTGCTGTGGTTGCTTGGTCCGGCGACCATCGCCTTTGCCGTTCCCGTTTACGACAACCTGGCGATCATCAAACGCCACTGGATGTCGCTCAGCGCAGGCGTGCTCACCGCCACGGTGGTGGCGGTCTGTAGCTCCGTCTGGCTGGCACGGCTGTTTACGCTGCCCGATGAAATTCAGCGCAGCCTGGCCGTGCGCTCGGTGACCACGCCGTTTGCGCTGGCGGCCGCGAAACCGCTCGGCGGGCAGCCGGATCTGGTGGCGCTGTTCGTAGTGGTGACGGGCGTTTTTGGGATGGCAGTCGGCGATATGCTCTTTCTGCGGCTTTCTATTCGGGAAGGGATGGCCAAAGGCGCAGGGTTTGGCGCGGCGTCGCACGGCGCGGGCACGGCACGTTCGTATGAACTGGGTCAGCAGGAGGGCGTAGTGGCAAGCCTGGTGATGATGCTTTCAGGCGTGGTGATGGTGCTGATTGCGCCGCTGGTGGCGTGGGTGATGTTTTAAGCTCCCCGGCCAGAACGACCGGGGAGAATGGCTTAGTGCGCGCGGCCCTGCTCAACGCCGAGACCGGTTTGTGAACGGATAAACTGGGCGCGGAATTTTTCACGCTCCAGGTTACCCTCCGGCGAGTTGTCGGTGGCCGAGAAGAACCAGATACCGATGAACGCCACGGCGATCGAGAACAGCGCCGGGTATTCGTACGGGAAGATGGCGCTGGCGTGACCGAGGATTTGCACCCAGATGGTCGGACCCAGAATCATCAGGATCACTGCCGTCAACAGCCCCAGCCAGCCGCCAATCATCGCCCCACGGGTGGTCAGTTTAGACCAGTACATGGAGAGCAGAATGATTGGGAAGTTACAGCTTGCGGCAATGGAGAAGGCCAGCCCCACCATAAAGGCGATGTTCTGCTTCTCGAACAGAATGCCCAGCAGAATGGCGACCACGCCCAGCACCAGCACGGTGATTTTAGAGACTTTCAGCTCATCACGTTCGCTTGCCCCTTTACGGAAGACGTTGGCGTAGAGGTCGTGCGACACCGCAGATGCGCCTGCGAGGGTTAAACCTGCCACCACCGCAAGAATGGTGGCGAAGGCCACGGCCGAGATAAAGCCGAGGAACAGGTTGCCCCCCACCGCATCAGCCAGGTGCACCGCTGCCATGTTGTTCCCGCCAATCAGCGCACCCGCCGCGTCTTTAAACGCCGGATTCGCCCCCACCAGCATGATGGCGCCAAAGCCGATGATAAAGGTCAGGATATAGAAGTAACCCATGAAACCGGTGGCGTAGAAGACGCTCTTACGCGCTTCTCGCGCATCGCTCACGGTGAAGAAGCGCATCAGGATGTGAGGCAGGCCAGCGGTACCGAACATCAGGCCCAGACCGAGGGACAGGGCAGAAATCGGGTCTTTCACCAGCCCGCCCGGACTCATGATGGCTTCCCCTTTCGGGTGGACCGCCATCGCTTCGGTAAACAGGTTATTGAAGCTGAACCCGACGTGTTTCATCACCATAAAGGCCATAAAGCTGGCGCCGAACAGCAGCAGAACCGCTTTGATAATCTGCACCCAGGTAGTCGCCAGCATGCCGCCGAACAGGACGTACATCACCATCAGGACGCCAACCAGCACAACCGCGACGTGGTAGTTCAGGCCGAACAGCAGTTCAATCAGTTTACCCGCGCCGACCATCTGCGCAATCAGGTACAGCGCCACCACCACCAGTGAACCGCAGGCGGAGAGGGAGCGAATCGGCCCCTGCTTCAGACGGTATGAGGCCACGTCTGCGAAGGTATAGCGCCCCAGGTTGCGCAAGCGTTCGGCGATCAGGAACAGAATGATCGGCCAGCCGACGAGGAAGCCGAGGGAGTAGATCAGGCCGTCATAGCCGGAGGTGTACACCAGCGCAGAAATCCCGAGGAACGAGGCCGCGGACATAAAGTCTCCCGCAATCGCCAGTCCGTTCTGGAAACCGGTAATGTTGCCGCCTGCGGTGTAGTAATCGTTACGGGAGCGCACGCGTTTCGACGCCCAGTATGTGATATACAGCGTCAGCACGACGAAAATCAGGAACATCACAATCGCCTGCCAGTTGGTTGGCTGGCGCTGTACCTCGCCGGTAATGGCATCTGCCGCGTGGGCGGCAAAGGGAAGTGTGGCGGCTAGCGCCGTCAGGACGCGCTTCATGATGCTTTTACCTCTTGCAGTACCGCTTTATTAAGACGATCGAATTCACCGTTCGCGCGCCAGACGTAGACGCCGGTCAGCACAAATGAAACCACAATCACGCCAATCCCGATGGGAATACCGCGCGTCACGCTGGTGCCCTCGTGCAGCGGGGTACCCAGCCAGTGCGGCGCAAAGGCGATCAGCAGAATAAAGCCGACGTAGATAATCAGCATGATGATGGAAAGAATGAAGGCAAACCGTTGCCGCTTATCGACGAGCTCCCTGTAGTGCGCACTATTCTCTATCTGCTGACAAATATCGTTATTCATCACAGAGTTCTCCAGAGGTAAGGTGGGTTTGTTTTTAGTTCCCTCTCCCCTGTGGGGAGAGGGTTAGGGTGAGGGGGGGAAGGTGCGGTCTGATGCCCTCACCCCGGCCCTCTCCCGCAGGGAGAGGGAGAAAAATTTATGAAGGCATGGCGATGGCCTGCTTCTCTTCGAGCAGTTTTTCCACCACGCCAGGATCCGCGAGCGTTGAGGTATCACCGAGATTGCTGGTGTCTCCCGCCGCGATTTTGCGCAAAATACGACGCATGATTTTGCCGGAGCGGGTTTTCGGCAGCGAATCGGTCCAGTGCAGCACGTCCGGCGTGGCAAGCGGGCCAATCTCTTTACGGACCCAGTTGCGCACCTCGGTATACAGCTCTGGCGACGGTTCTTCCCCGTGGTTCAGGGTGACGTAGGCGTAAATCGCCTGGCCTTTGATGTTGTGCGGAATACCCACCACGGCCGCCTCGGCAATTTTCGGATGTGAGACCAGGGCAGATTCAATCTCCGCGGTGCCAAGACGGTGGCCGGAGACGTTCAGTACGTCGTCCACGCGTCCGGTGATCCAGTAATAGCCATCTTCGTCACGACGCGCGCCGTCGCCGCTGAAGTACATGTTTTTGAAGGTTGAGAAGTAGGTCTGCTCGAAGCGATCGTGGTCGCCGAACAGGGTACGCGCCTGGCCCGGCCAGGAGTCGACGATCACCAGGTTGCCTTCGGTGGCCCCTTCCAGCGGATGACCTTCGTTATCCACCAGCGCAGGCTGCACGCCGAAGAACGGACGGGTGGCGGACCCGGCTTTCAGCTGTGTGGCGCCCGGCATCGGGGTGATCATAAAGCCGCCGGTTTCGGTCTGCCACCAGGTGTCCATCACCGGGCATTTCTCGTTACCGATTTTTTTCCAGTACCACTCCCAGGCTTCCGGGTTGATAGGCTCGCCGACGGACCCGAGAATGCGCAATGAAGAACGGTCTGTGCCTTCAATGGCTTTATCCCCTTCCGCCATTAAGGCGCGGATCGCCGTTGGGGCGGTGTAGAGGATGTTGACCTGATGTTTGTCGACGACCTGACACATCCGCGCCGGGGTCGGCCAGTTTGGCACGCCTTCAAACATCAACGTGGTTGCGCCACAGGCCAAAGGGCCATACAGCAGGTAACTGTGTCCCGTCACCCAGCCCACGTCGGCGGTACACCAGTAGATGTCACCAGGATGGTAGTCGAAGACGTATTTGAAAGTGGTGGCCGCATAGACCAGATAGCCGCCGGTGGTGTGCAACACCCCTTTCGGTTTGCCGGTTGAACCGGAGGTATAAAGAATGAAGAGCGGATCTTCCGCGTTCATCTCTTCCGGCTGATGCTGGTCACTGGCGTTCTCAATCAGATCGCTCCACCACAGGTCACGCCCCTCGTTCCAGTCGATTTTGCCGCCGGTGCGCTTCAGGACAATAACGTTACTTACCGTTTTAACGTTCGGGTTTTTCAGCGCTTCGTCGACATTTTTCTTCAGCGGGATACCGCGCCCTGCACGCACGCCTTCATCGGCGGTGATCACCAGTTTTGAACTGGAATCGACAATACGGCCGGCAACCGCTTCTGGCGAGAAGCCACCGAAAATAACGGAATGAATCGCGCCGATACGGGCGCAGGCCAGCATGGCCACCGCCGCTTCCGGCACCATTGGCATATAGATCGCGACCACATCGCCTTTTTTAATGCCTCTTTCCAGCAGGACGTTGGCGAAGCGGCACACGTCGCGGTGCAGTTCTTTATAGGTAATGTGTTTGCTCTGCGAGGCATCATCGCCTTCCCAGATAATGGCCGTCTCATTCCCTCGCTCGGCAAGGTGGCGGTCAAGGCAGTTCGCCGCCAGGTTCAGCGTGCCATCTTCATACCATTTAATGGAGACATTGCCGGGTGCAAAGGAGGTGTTCTTCACCTTCTGATAGGGTTTGATCCAGTCCAGGATATGGCCCTGCTCACCCCAGAAAGCGTCCGGGGCGGTGATAGATTGCTGATATTTCTCGTGGTACTGCTCCGGGTTGATCAGGCAACGGTCCGCAATGTTTGCGGGAATGTCATGTTTGTGTATTTGGCTCATGGCTTTTTTTCTCCTTGTAAGATGTTAATAATATGTCGCAAAAACGTTAATTGTAGGGGCTTTACAAGCTTTGTTTATTATTTGGGCTGCAGATCACGCATTGTTTGAACAGGTTGAAAAATGAGCGAATGAAAGTTTGAAGGAAAATAATTTATGCTGACGATTATTCACATTTATGTTTAAAAAAGCGTTTTTATAACAAACGGTTATTTATCAGAATTAGAACAAACCCCCGTCATCGTCGCTTTTATGAGTGAAATGCGTCGTTCTTTAAGGCTTGCGCAACAGGCCGCGCAAATGATACTCATACGCCGCGTTAAAAAATCCCATAAACCAACGCAACACAATGCATACCCTTTCAGTATGTCTCCGTATTCATTCACATTGCGTGACTGAGGAGCTTCATTGAGGAAGTCAGTTTCTATGAAAAACGTTAAAGTCAGCCTGGCCTGGCAGATCTTGCTAGCCCTTGTGCTGGGCATCTTACTGGGCAGTTACCTCCACTATCACAGCGACAGCCGCGAATGGCTGATTGCCAACCTGCTCTCTCCGGCAGGGGATATCTTTATTCATCTGATTAAGATGATTGTGGTACCGATTGTGATCTCGACGCTGGTGGTCGGTATTGCGGGCGTTGGCGATGCAAAACAGTTAGGCCGCATCGGGGCGAAAACCATTATCTATTTCGAAGTGATCACTACGGTCGCGATCGTTCTCGGTATCACCATGGCGAACGTGTTCCAGCCCGGTTCCGGGATCGATATGTCGCAACTGGCAACGGTGGATATTTCGAAATACCAAAGCACAACCGCTGACGTGCAAAGCCATGCGCACGGACTGATGGGGACGATCCTGTCGCTGGTGCCGACCAATATTGTGGCGTCGATGGCGAAGGGCGAGATGTTGCCTATCATCTTCTTCTCCGTGCTGTTTGGTCTGGGACTCTCCTCGCTGCCGGCGACGCACCGTGAACCGCTGGTAACGGTGTTCCGCTCTATCTCCGAAACCATGTTTAAAGTGACCCACATGGTGATGCGTTATGCGCCGGTCGGGGTGTTTGCGCTTATTGCCGTCACCGTGGCGAACTTCGGTTTTGCCTCCCTGTGGCCGCTGGCGAAGCTGGTGATCCTGGTGCATTTCGCCATCCTGTTCTTTGCGCTGGTGGTGCTGGGGATTGTGGCGCGTCTGTGCGGGCTGAGCATCTGGATCCTGATCCGTATCCTCAAAGATGAGCTGATTCTGGCCTACTCCACGGCAAGCTCAGAGAGCGTGCTGCCGCGCATTATTGAGAAGATGGAGGCCTATGGTGCGCCGGCCTCGATTACCAGCTTCGTGGTGCCTACCGGTTACTCGTTTAACCTGGACGGTTCGACGCTGTACCAGAGTATCGCCGCTATCTTTATTGCGCAGCTGTACGGCATTGACCTGTCGCTGTGGCAGGAGATCGTGCTGGTGCTGACGCTGATGGTTACCTCAAAAGGTATCGCGGGCGTGCCGGGCGTCTCCTTCGTGGTGCTGCTGGCGACGCTGGGCAGCGTCGGCATTCCGCTGGAAGGTCTGGCGTTTATCGCCGGTGTGGATCGTATCCTCGACATGGCGCGTACGGCGCTGAACGTGGTGGGTAATGCGCTGGCGGTGCTGGTGATCGCCAAGTGGGAACACAAATTCGATCGTAAAAAAGCGCTGGCGTATGAACGCGAGGTGCTGGGTCGTTTTGATAAGACGGCCGATCGGTAAGGTAAAAAGCCCGGTGGCGCTGCGCTTACCGGGCCTACGGGGTTTGTAGGCCGGGTAAGGCGAAGCCGCCACCCGGC